>NZ_JBFTND010000170.1:0-16488 GCF_056397305.1 Cupriavidus sp. 05N40 | reverse complement strand
GGCCTGGTGTCTGGCTGGCGGCGAGCGCCTGCGCGCTGCTCGCCCGGCCGCTCTTCCCGCGCGCGTAACGCCGCTCAGCGCAGCGACTTGCGCATCTCCACGTGGGGAATGCCGACTTCGTCGAACGGCTCCCCGACCTGCTCGAAGCCCACGCGCGCATAGAACGGCGCCGCGTGGCTCTGGGCGCTGAGCACCAGTTCGGGATAGCCAAGCTCGACAGCCTTGGCCATCAGCGCCTCCAGCACCTTGGCGCCAACGCCGGTGCCGCGCGCCGCCTTGAGCACGGCCATGCGCCCGATATGGCCATCGGGCAGCAGCCGGCCGGTGGCCAGGGCACTGCCGTCCCCGGCCAGCGCCAGCGCATGCCAGCTCACGTCGTCCCATTCATCCCACTCGAGTTCCACCGGCACGCCCTGCTCTTCGACGAACACGGCGTAACGGATGGCGCGCGCGGTTTCGCGCACTTCGGACCAGGGAGCGAGGCGGATGGAAGTGGTCATGGTGTATCTGCTGCAGCAAAGGTGAGAGGCCGGCGGCAGGCAGGCCTGCCCGGGCGGCCGTCATGATACTACCCACGCGCGCARACGGCTGGCGCGGCCGCCGCGCGGCCATTTCGGCGCACCCGGCGCGCCCGTCACGCAGCCGCGCTAGGGGTAATTCCCGATCGGCATTTCCGCGTCTAAATTTGTATGATGACCATATTACCTAATCACTTGAGACCGCCGTGTTCCAGAAAGTCCCGGCCCGCGCCCTGACCGATACCGTTGCCGAGCAGTTGCTCGAGAAGATCAATGGCGGTGCGTTCGCGCGCGGCGACAAGCTGCCTACCGAGGCCGTGTTGTCCGAGGAATTCGGCGTCAGCCGCACCGTGATCCGCGAGGCCATTGCCCGGCTGCGCCACGAAGGCGTGGTGGAATCGCGCCAGGGCAGCGGCGTATTCGTCACCGAGCAGGCGGGCATCCAGCCCCTGCGCATCGACTACACCGACATCGACACGCTGGAATCCGTGCTGCAGATCGTCGAGCTGCGGCGCGCGATCGAGGCCGAGGTAGCGGCGCAGGCCGCGCGCGGCCGCACCGATGCCAGCATGATGTCCATCGACGCCGCGCTGGCACGCATCGATGCCGAGGAAGCCGCCGGCGGCGACGGCGTGGCTGCGGACGTGGCCTTCCACCGCGCCATTGCCGAGGCCACCGGCAACCCTTATTTCCTCAAGACGCTGGCCTTCCTCAGCCAGTACCTGGAAACCGCCACGCGCGTGACCCGGACCAACGAAGCACGCCGCGCGGACTTCTCGCGGCAGGTGCGCGAGGAGCACCAGTCCATCGTCGCGGCAATCCGCGCCGGCGACGCGCTGGCCGCCCGCAACGCGGCCCAGACCCATATGTACAACGCGGCCCGGCGCCTGTCGCAAGGCAGCCAGCCGGACACCGGGGCCGACCTCGGTGGTGCCGCCCCGCGTGGTCCGTCCAACTGACCGCCGCCCTTTTCGCAGGAGTTCCCTCATGAGTAAATCGATTGGCGTCATCGGCCTTGGCGCGATGGGCAATGGCGTGGCGCATAGCCTGCTGCGCGCCGGCTTCAAGGTGCACGCCTGCGACCTGCGGCCCGAAGTGCTGCAGCGCTTTGCCGACGCCGGTGGCACGCCCTGCGCGAGCCCGCTTGAGCTCGGCCGCCAGTGCGATGTGGTGGTGACGCTGGTGGTCAACGCCGCGCAGACCGAAGCCGTGCTGTTCGGCGAGAACGGCGCGGCGGGCGCGATGCGCCCCGGCACGCTGGTGATCGCCAGCGCCACCGTGCCGCCGAGCTTTGCCGAAGCACTGGGCAAGCGCCTGGGCGAGGCCGGCATCCTGCTGCTGGACGCGCCGGTCTCCGGCGGCGCCGCCCGTGCCGCCAGCGGCGAGATGACCATGATGACCTCCGGCCCCGCCGAAGCCTACGCGCTCGCCGAAGACGTGCTGGCCGCCATGGCCGGCAAGGTCTACCGCCTGGGCAACGCGCACGGCGCGGGGTCCAAGGTCAAGATCATCAACCAGTTGCTGGCCGGCGTGCATATCGCCGCGGCCGCCGAGGCCATGGCGCTGGGCCTGCGCGAAGGCGTGGACGCCGACGCCCTGTACGAAGTCATCACCAACAGCGCGGGCAACTCGTGGATGTTCGAGAACCGCGTGCCGCACATCCTGGCCGGCGACTACACGCCGCTGTCGGCGGTAGACATCTTCGTCAAGGATCTCGGCCTCGTGCTCGACACCGCGCGCGCCAGCAAATTCCCGCTGCCGCTGTCGGCCGCGGCGCACCAGATGTTCATGATGGCCTCCAGTGCCGGGCATGGCGGCGAAGACGATTCCGCCGTGATCAAGGTGTTCCCCGGCATCGAGCTGCCGCCGGCCAAAGCCAGCTGAGGCCAGCTGAGGCCAACTGAGGCCAGCTGAGGCCATCTAAGGCCAGGCCAGACAGGTCCGCGCGCGGCCAGACGAAAGCCCGCGCGAGACGCCATGCAAGAGCGAACGAGACAAACGAGATGACCACGCCCAATCCGCCGCGCGCCCTGCTCGGCTGCATCGCCGACGATTTCACCGGCGCCACCGACCTCGCCAACACGCTGGTGCGCAATGGCATGCGTACCGTGCAGACCATCGGCGTGCCCGCCGGCGGCGCCACGCTGCCCGGCGTGGAACAGGCCGACGCGCTGGTGGTGGCACTGAAGTCGCGCACCATTCCCGCCGCCGACGCCGTCGCGCAATCGCTGGACGCGCTGCGCTGGCTGCAGGCCCAGGGCTGCCGCCAGTTCTTCTTCAAGTACTGCTCCACCTTCGACTCCACCGACGCGGGCAATATCGGCCCGGTGGCGCAGGCGCTGCTGGCCGCGCTGGGCAGCGATTTCACCATCGCCTGCCCGGCCTTCCCGGAAAACGGCCGCACCATCTTCCGCGGCCACCTGTTCGTGGGCGACGCGCTGCTCAATGAATCCGGCATGGAAAACCACCCGCTCACGCCGATGCACGACGCCAGCCTGGTGCGCGTGCTGCAGCGCCAGAGCGAGGGCAAGGTGGGCCTGCTGCGCTACGACACCGTGGCGCGCGGCAGCGACGCCACCGGGCAAGCCATCGCCGCGCTGCGCGGCGATGGCGTGCGCATGGCCATCGCCGATGCGCTCAGCGATGCCGACCTGCATACGCTTGGCGAGGCCTGTGCCGGGCTGCCGCTGCTCACCGGCGGCTCCGGCCTGGCGCTCGGGCTGCCGGCCAACTTCCGCCGCGCCGGCCTGTTGCCCGAACGCGCCGACGCCGACCAGGTCGCGCCGGTCGACGGCCCGGCCCTGGTGCTGGCCGGCAGCGCGTCGAAGGCGACCAACGGCCAGGTGGCGCAGTGGCTGGCGCAGAACCGCCCCGCCCTGCGCCTCGATCCGCTGGCGCTGGCCGAAGGCGCGCCGCTGGTCGACGAGGCGCTGGCACTGATCGCCGCCCACCGCGAGCCGGTACTGGTCTACGCCACCACCACGCCCGAACAGGTCAAGGCCGCGCAGGCGGCGCTGGGCGTGGAACGTGCCGGACACCTGGTCGAGCAGGCCCTGGCCGCCATCGCCGCGCAGGCGAAGGCGCGCGGCACGCGCCGCTTCGTGGTGGCGGGAGGCGAGACCTCCGGCGCCGTGGTGCAGGCACTCGGCGTGCAGGCGTTGCGCATCGGCGCGCAGATCGCGCCGGGCGTGCCGGCCACCGTCACGCTCGAAGCGCAGCCGCTGGCGCTGGCGCTCAAGTCCGGCAACTTCGGCGGCGTGGATTTCTTCGACGAAGCGCTGCGCCAGCTGGGAGGCCAGGCATGAGCAAGGAAGCCGGCCTGCGCGAGGAGATCTGCCGCATCGGCGCAAGCCTCTACCAGCGCGGCTACACGGTGGGCAGCGCCGGCAATATCAGCGCCCGGCTCGACGACGGCTGGCTGATCACGCCGACCGACGCCTGCCTCGGCATGCTGGACCCGGCCGCCATCGCCAAGGTGGACAGCGCCGGGGCCTGGGTGGCGGGCGACAAGCCCTCCAAGACGCTGACCCTGCACCGTGCCATCTACGACAACAACCCGCAGGCCAACGGCGTGGTCCACACGCATTCCACCCACCTGGTGGCGCTGAGCCTGGCGGGCGCCTGGCAGCCGGACGACGTGCTGCCGCCGATCACGCCTTACTACGTGATGAAAGTCGGGCATATCCCGCTGATTCCGTATCACCGCCCGGGCGATCCGGCCGTCGCCGCGCGCGTCGCCGCGCTGGCCGCGGAAGTGCGCGGCGTGCTGCTGGCCCGGCTGGGGCCGGTGGTGTGGGAAACCACGGTTTCGCGCGCGGCTTTCGCGCTGGAGGAACTCGAAGAAACCGCCAGGCTCTGGCTGATGCTCAAGGACAAGCCCGATCCGCTCGACGAGCACGCCCTGGCCGAGCTGCGCGACACCTTCAAGGCGCGCTGGTAGCGCCAGGCCCGCACGGCGCGCGGCCAGGCCGGGCGCCGGCAGGAACCGATCACAAACCAAGCAGGACCGCTGCACCGCACGCCCGCCGCTGACGCCCGGGCCGCGGCAAGGACAGCGTTCGCCCGCGAGCCGCGCAACGGCCCGCGCAACCAGGAGACGACAATGACCACATCCACCGAGGCCTCCCGGGCAGCCATGCCCGGCGCCCCCAAGGGCGCCGCCAGCGCGCTCGACCACGACATCGAGAAGCGCGCCTACAGCAAGGTGTTCTGGCACATCATGCMCTTCCTCATGCTGTGCTACGTGATCGCGTATCTCGACCGCGTCAACGTAGGCTTCGCCAAGCTGCAGATGGCGCAGGACCTGGCCTTCTCGGAGACCGTGTTCGGCCTCGGCGCCGGCCTGTTCTTCATCGGCTATTTTCTCTTCGAGGTGCCCAGCAACCTGCTGATGCACAAGCTCGGCGCGCGCATCTGGATCGCGCGGATCATGATCACCTGGGGCCTGATCTCGGCGCTGTTCGTGTTCGTCAAGACGCCCACCACCTTCTACATCATGCGCTTCCTGCTCGGCCTGGCCGAAGCGGGCTTCTACCCGGGCGTGATCCTCTACCTGACCTACTGGTATCCCGCGCACAGGCGCGCCAAGATGATCGCGCTGTTCATGTCGGGCATTCCGGTGGCCGGCATGTTCGGCAATCCGCTGTCGGGCTTCATCATGGACGCCTTCCACGACTACGGCGGCATGCGCGGCTGGCAATGGATGTTCCTGCTGGAGGCCCTGCCCGCGCTGCTGATCGGCGTGGTCACGGTGTTCGTGCTCAAGAACGGCATCGACCAGGCGCCGTGGCTGGACGCCGACGAAAGACGCGTGCTCAAGCGCAATATCGAGGAAGACGCGCGCCAGGCCGATGCCTCGGGCACGGGCCACTCGCTGCGCGCCGTGTTCTCCGACCGCCGCGTGTGGTGGATGTGCCTGATCTACTTCTGCTTCGTCACCGGGCAATATGCACTGACCTTCTGGATGCCCACGCTGGTCAAGACCAGCGGCGTGCAGGGCAACCTCAATATCGGCCTGCTCAGCGCGATTCCGTTCCTCTGCGCCATCGTGGTGATGAACGTCCTCGGCCACAGCGCCGACGCCCGCCGCGAGCGCCGCTGGCACCTGATCGTGCCCTCGCTGATGGGCGCCGTCGGCTTTGCGATCGCGGCCTCGTTTACCCACAATACGGTGGTGGCCATCGCCGCGCTGTCCCTGGCCGCCGCCGGCGTGCTGACCTGCGCCCCGTTGTTCTGGTCGCTGCCCACCGCCTTCCTGTCCGGCGTGGCCGCCGCTTCCGGCATCGCGGTGGTCAATTCGGTGGGCAACCTGGCGGGCTTTGTGGCACCTTACATGGTGGGCTTCCTGACCGACCTCACGCACAGCACGCAGTCGAGCATGTATGTGCTGTCGGCCATGCTGGTGATCGGCGCCACGCTGGTCTGGCTGACGCCGGCGAAGCTGGTGAACCGCTGAGGCTCGCCACCAAGACAAGCACGACGAGACAACAACGCAATCTCTCCTGGAGTACCGCATGCCGCGCTTTGCCGCCAACCTCTCGATGATGTACACCGAGCACGCCTTCCTGGACCGCTTCGCCGCCGCCGCGGCGGACGGCTTCAAGGCCGTGGAGTACCTGTTCCCGTACGAGCACGCCGCCGCCGAGATCCGCGCGCGCCTGGATGCCAACGGGCTGGCGCAGGCGCTGTTCAACGCGCCGCCGGGCGACTGGAACGCCGGCGAGCGCGGCATGGCCGCCCTGCCCGGGCGCGAGGCCGAGTTCCGCGAGACCGTGGCCCGCGCGCTGCAATACGCTGCCGTGATCGGCAATGACAAGATCCACGTGATGGCCGGGCTGGTGCCCGCCGGCGCGGACCTCGCGCGCCATCGCGCCTGCTACCTGGAGAACCTGGCGTATGCCGCGCGCGCCGCCGCCGCGCAGGGCGTGACCGTGCTGATCGAGCCGATCAACGGGCGCGACATGCCTGGCTATTTCCTCAGCCGCCAGGACGACGGCCAGGCCATCTGCCGCGAAGTCGGCGCGGCCAACCTGAAGGTGCAGTTCGACTGCTATCACTGCCAGATCGTGGAAGGCGACCTCGCCGTCAAGCTCAAGCGCGACTTCGCCGGCATCGGCCATATCCAGATCGCCGGCGTGCCCGAGCGGCACGAACCGGACCTGGGCGAGCTGAACTATCCCTACCTGTTCGAGGTGATCGACAGCCTGGGCTACGACGGCTGGATCGGCTGCGAATACCGCCCGCGCGCCGGCACCTCGGCCGGGCTGGGCTGGCTCAAGCCCTACCTCAAGGGCTGAACGCTTCAAGGCGTCAAGCAAATCAAGCAAATCAAGCAACGCATGCCGCCCCCGGCGGCATAACCGGAAGACAAAGATGCACGTACTGATCACCGGCGGCGCGGGCTTTCTCGGCCTGCAGCTCGCCCGCCTGCTGCTCAAGCGCGGCTCCCTGGACATCGGCGGCAAGCCCGTCGCCATCGAAGGCCTGACGCTGCTCGACGTGGTCGCGCCGCCTCCGCTCGACGACGCGCGCGTGCGCGTGGTCACCGGCGACCTGTCGGACTCCGCCGTGCTGGCGCAGGCCATCGACGCCCGCACCGGCGCCGTGTTCCACCTCGCGGCCGTGGTCAGCGGCCAGGCCGAGGCGGATTTCGAACTCGGCATGCGCGTCAACCTGGATGCCGCCCGCGCGCTGCTGGAAACCTGCCGCGCGCTGCACCAGCAGCACGGCCACCGCCCGCGCGTGGTGTTCACCAGCTCGGTCGCGGTGTACGGCGGCACCCTGCCCGCCGTGGTACAGGACGATACCGCCCTCAACCCGCAATCGTCCTACGGCGCGCAGAAGGCCATCGGCGAACTGCTGCTGTCCGACTACAGCCGGCGCGGCTTTGTCGACGGCCGCGTGCTGCGCCTGCCCACCATCAGCGTGCGTCCGGGCAAGCCCAACGCCGCGGCCTCGTCGTTCGCCAGCGGCATCATCCGCGAGCCGCTCGCCGGCGAAGCCGCCAACTGCCCCGTCGCGCCGGATACGCCGCTGTGGCTGCTGTCCCCGCGCGGCGCCATCGCGGCGCTCGTGCGCGGCATGGAACTCGACGGCGAGGCCTTCGGCGAACGCCGTACCGTCAACCTGCCCGGACTGTCGGTCACGCCCAGGCAGATGGTGGCGGCGCTGCGGGAAGTGGCCGGCGATTTCGTCGCCGACCGCGTGACCTGGGAGCGCGATGCGCGCATCGAGAACATCGTCGGCACCTGGCCGGCGGCCTGGAATACGGCGCGGGCGCTGGCGCTTGGCTTTGTCGGCGACGACAGGTTCGAGTCGGTGATCCGCGGCTATATGGAGGATGCCGGGATCGCGGCGTGACCCCGTGAAACAGTCGGCTTCGCGGCATCAGCTTTGCGGCATCAGGTGCGCCGCGAAGCTGCCTTGCCGCCTTGCCACGGAAGCCGCGCCGGGCGCTGCTCAGCCCTCCGGCGTCACCACCTCGTAGCTCAGGATCTTCTCCCGCACCGCGCCCGGGACGGGTGTCGACTTGCGGCTCTCGGGATCGGCGCACACATAGACGATCTCGCCGGTGATCAGGTGCTCGTCGCCCCTGTACATCTCCACCCGGAACAGCATGCTCGAGCGCCCCATGCGGGCAATCCGGCCGCGGATGTCCAGCACATCGTCGAAGCGCGCCGAAGCGTGGTACTCCAGCGTCGACTTGACCACGAAGATATCCACGCCATGCGCGTGCAGCACGTCCTCGGGATAACGGATGCCCACGTCGCGCCAATACTCGGTCACGCAGATATCGCAGTAAGTCAGGTAGTGGGCATTGAAGACGATCGATTGCGGATCGACCTCGGCCCAGCGCACGCGCAGCGGCATGCTGTGGCGGAATTGTTCCTTGGCCATGCGGCTTGTCTCCTGGCGGCCGCGCAGCGGCCTGGGCCAAAGCGGGGCCTGGATGGTAAAGCGGCGCCGGCCCATGACGGGCCGGCGCCGTGAGGCTGCGGGCGCGGCAGCGCCCCAGTCGTCGATTATTGCGGCTTGTTCAGGCCCAGCTTGTCGATGATGGCCTTTTCCTTCTTCACCGTCTCGGCGGCGAAGCGGGCGTACTGCTCGCTGTTCATGTAGTACGGCTCCATGTCGAACTTGGCCAGCGACTCGCGGTAGTTCGGCATCTCCATGGCCTTCTTGAAGGCGTCATGCAGCTTCTTGACGATAGCCGGGTCGGTGCCCTTGGGCGCCACGATGCCGAACGGCGAAGTCTGCACGATGCCGATGCCCAGTTCCTTGAGCGTCGGTACGTTGGGGAAGCGCGCCGAGCGCTTCTCGCCCCAGGTCGACAGCAGGCGCAGCTTGCCGGACTCCACATACGGCGCCCAGGCCGGGGTATCGGCCACCGACATCACGTGGCCGCCCAGCAGGGCCTGCATCGATTCCGAGTTGCCCTTGTACGGGATATGCGAGAACTGCACGTTCTGCTTCATGGCGAGTTCTTCCATGGTCAGGTGCAGCGTGGTCATCGAGCCCGGCGAGCCGTAGGTGAGCTTGCCCGGATTGGCGCGCGCGTAAGCGATGTATTCCTGCATCGTCTTGATCGGCGAATCCACCGGTACCACCAGGCCGAACGAATAGCCGGCCAGGTTGATCACGTAGCTCAGGTCCTTGACCGGATCCCAGTTGATCTTGGTGGTGTACGGCAGGCGGTAGACGGGCATGGCGACCTGCGCCAGCGTGTAGCCGTCCGGCTGGGTCGATTGCATCAGCTGGGCCGGCAGCACGCCACCCGCGCCAGGCTTGTTCTCGATGATCACCGGCTGGCCGAGGATCTTGGAAGCGTTTTCCGCCAGCACGCGGAACGGCAGGTCGGTCGAGCCGCCGGCGGTATAGCCGATGATYAGGCGCACCGGCCGTTGCGGGAATTTGTCCGCCTGTGCCTGGGCGGGCGCGCTGGCCAGGCCCAGGGATGCCGCGGTGGCGGCGAGCACGCCCGCATGGGCGAGGAATTGGCGGCGTTGCATGAGTCTCTGTCTCCTATTGCTACGGTTGCTACTGTTGCTGTTGCTATTGCTATTGCTTCTTCTGCTTCTGCTTCTGCTTCTGCATCTACTTCTGATTCAAGCGATACGCCTGGGGCCCTGCGGGTGAAGCCGGGCCATCGGGTTTTGCGGCCGCGTCCTGATGGCTGCCAGCGGCAGCCCTGCTCAAGCGTGGCCGAAAGCGGTACGCAAGGCAGCGACGGCATCCGCGTGGGCGCCCGCCACCGCCGGGACGAAACGTCCCAGCTTGAAGAAATCATGGATCATGCCCGGGTAGTCGGCCAGTACCGCCGGCACGCCCGCGGCACGCAGCTTGGCCGCGTAGGCCACGCCTTCATCGTGCAGCGGGTCATAGCCGGCCACGGCGATCCAGGCCGGGCAGCAGCCTTGCACATCGGCGCCGCAGCCGCCGCCATCGAGCGGGGCGAAGCGCCAGTCGTCGCGGCTGGCCTCGTTATCGAGGTACTGCGAGAAAAACCACTGGATCATCGGACCGGTCAGCAAGTAACCCTCGGCCAGCGCACGGTGCGAAGGCGTGTCCTGACGCGCACTGGTGCCGGGGTAGACCAGCATCTGCAGCACGGGCGCCAGGCCAAGGTCGCGCGCGTGCACGGCGCAGGCCGCGGCAAGCGTGCCGCCTGCGCTGTCGCCGCCCAATGCGATGCGGGCGGGGTCGGCGCCAAGGCGGGCGGCTTCGTGGAAAACCCACTGCATGACGTCGAACGCGTCGTTGGCCGCATAGGGAAACTTCCACACCGGACCGAGCCGGTAGTCCACCGACAGCACCATGCAGTCGCCGTGCGCGCAAAGCAGGCGGCACAGCGGGTCGTGCGAATTGACGCTGCCAACCGTAAAGCCACCGCCGTGGAAGTACAGCAGCAGCGGCAGCGGCTCGGCCCAGCTGGCCGCGCGCGGCGCGTACAGGCGCGCGGGGATCTCATAGCCATCGCGCGCCGGCACCGTCAGGTTTTCCACGCTGTGCACCGGCAGCGGCGCGATATCCATGATGGGCGCGCTCTTCTCGTACGCGGTCTTGGCGTCGATCGGGTCCAGCTCATGGATGCTGGGCCGCTTGACTCGCCCGATCAGCTCCAGCAGCGCCGCCACCTGCGGATCGAGCGCAGCCGAAGGCATGCCGGGCATGGCAGGCGCAAGCTGGGCGGACCCGGTTGGCGAGGCAGGAGCAGCGGTCATAGGCGGTCAGTCCAGGGTTGGCAGACTTCCGGCGCGAGCCGGAGGTCGGAATCCGGGCGATGCGACCCGCCCGGGTTCGAATTGTGAACGATCGTTCGATTTTAGTATGATTCCAGATGTTTCGGCAGCAAAGCAATGGAAATTTCCCCGGGGCTGGTCAGCCCGGCACGTTTTGCGCGATCATCGACCATCGTCAAACAATAAGACATCCTCACCGACGGAGACAGCATAGATGGCCTTCATTTATTACCTGACCCACATCCACCTGGACTTCGGCACCATCGGCCAGCTCAAGGCAGAGTGCGAGCGCATCGGCATCCGCCGCCCGCTGCTGGTGACCGACAAGGGCGTGGTTGCCGCCGGCGTGGCGCAACAGGCCATCGATGCGCTGGGCGGCCTGCCCCATGCCGTGTTCGACGAAACGCCTTCCAACCCGACCGAAGCCATGGTCAAGAAGGCCGCGGCCCTTTACCGCGAAGGCGGCTGCGACGGCCTGGTGGCGGTGGGCGGCGGCTCGTCCATCGACCTGGCCAAGGGCATCGCCATCCTGGCCACTCACCCCGGCGAGCTGACCACCTACGCCACCATCGAAGGCGGCAGCGCGAAGATCACCGAGAAGGCCGCGCCGCTGATCGCCGTGCCCACCACCTCCGGCACCGGCAGCGAAGTGGCGCGTGGCGCCATCATCATCCTGGAAGACGGGCGCAAGCTCGGCTTCCACTCCTGGCACCTGTTGCCGAAATCCGCCATCTGCGACCCCGGCCTCACGCTGGGCCTGCCCGCGGGCCTGACCGCGGCCACCGGCATGGACGCCATCGCGCATTGCGTGGAGACCTTCCTCGCCCCCGCCTTCAACCCACCCGCCGACGGCATCGCGCTGGATGGCCTGGAACGCGGCTGGAAGCATATCGAGCGCGCCACGCGCGACGGCCAGGACCGCGACGCGCGCCTGAACATGATGAGCGCCTCGATGCAGGGCGCGATGGCCTTCCAGAAGGGACTGGGCTGCGTGCATTCGCTGTCGCATCCGCTCGGCGGCCTCAAGATCGACGGCAGGACCGGCCTGCACCACGGCACGCTCAACGCCGTGGTGATGCCCGCGGTGCTGCGCTTCAACGCCGACGCGCCCGGCGTGGTGCGCGACAATCGCTACGCCCGCCTGCGCCACGCCATGGGCCTGCCCGAGGGCGCCGACCTGGCCCGGGCCGTGCACGACATGACCGCCCGCCTCGGCCTGCCCACCGGGCTGCGCCAGATGGGCGTCACCGAGGACATGTTCGACAAGGTGATCTCCGGCGCGCTGCTGGATCATTGCCACAAGACCAACCCGAAAGAGGCCAGCGCGGCGGACTACCGGCGTATGCTGGAGGAATCCATGTAAGTAGGGCGGCGGGCCGGCCAGCCAGGCGTGCAGGACCGCCGTGAAGATCCAGTTTCATCCAGGTTCATTCAGCTTCATCCCACCAGCACGGAGAGAAGTTATGACAGGGGAACACCTGCAGGTCTTGCACGGAGACATCACCCGCATGGAGGTTGACGCCATCGTCAACGCCGCCAACAGTGGCCTGCTCGGCGGGGGAGGCGTCGATGGCGCCATCCATGGCGCCGGCGGGCCAGCCATCATGGCTGCCTGCCGCGGCATCCGGGAAACCAAGGGCGGCTGTCCCACCGGACAGGCGGTCATCACCACCGGCGGCCTGTTGCCCGCGCCCTATGTGATCCACGCGGTCGGCCCGGTCTGGGAAGGTGGCGACAACAACGAGGATGCCCTCCTCGCCAGTGCCTACCAGTCCAGCGTGGCGCTGGCCGCCCAGCACAAGCTGCGCACCATCGCCTTTCCCAATATCAGCACCGGCATCTACGGCTTCCCGCGCGAGCGCGCCGTCGACATCGCCATCGACGCGGTGCGCAAGGCGCTGGCCTCTGCGCCCAGCATCGAGCAAGTCAGTTTTGTCTGCTTCGATGATGAGAACTACAGGCTCTACCGGCAGCGCCTGRGCTGAAGCCGGCCGCCCTGCGCGCGCGGCCATGCGCGCRCAGGCGGCTATGCAGCCACCACTCCCTCCAACGCCCGGCTCACCGCCGCCTGCGCATGCAGCGCGGTGGTGTCGAACACCGGCAGCGGCACGTCGTCCTGGCCGATCAGCAGCGCGATCTCGGTACAGCCGAGGATCACGCCGCCAGCGCCCTGCGCGCGCAGGCCGTCGATGACGCGCTTGTACGCCTCGCGCGAGGCTTCGCGCACCACGCCGTGGCAGAGCTCGTCGTAGATGATGCCGTGCACCAGCGCGCGCTCCTCCCGGCCGGGTACCACCGCCTCGATGCCGTGCTTCTCCAGCATGCGGCCGCGGTAGAAGTCCTGTTCCATGGTGAAGGCGGTGCCGAGCAGGCCCACACGCATGATGCCGGCATCGCGCAGCGCTTGCGCGGTGGGGTCGACGATGTGGAGAAAGGGAATGTCGAGGGCCGCTTCGATGGCGGGTGCAACGCGGTGCATGGTGTTGGTGCAGAGCACCACGAAATCCGCGCCGGCGGCCTGTACCTGCAGCGCAGCTTCCTGCATGCCCTCGGCAAGCTCGTCCCAGCGTTCGGCATGCTGGAGCGCCTTGACCTGCTCGAAACTGACCGTGACCATGACGCTGCGCGCGTTGTGGTGGCCGCCGAGGCGCCGTTTCATGTCCTGGTTGATCAGCCGGTAGTACTCGGCCGAGGACTCCCAGCTCATGCCGCCGATCAGTCCGATGGTTTTCATCTTGCCCTTCCCTGCGCACCCGGCGCTGTCCGAATCGGGCCACTGTAGCAGGCGGCGGCGCCCCGCCCCATGCACAGTGGCCGGCATTGCGGCCGGGCCAGCGCTGCCAGGCCGGCCCGGCCGCCCGGCGCTCAGGGCAAGGCGCTGCGGATCAGCAGGTTGATGCGCTCTGGCTGCTCGTGCACCACCCAGTGGGTGCCGTCGGGGATACGTTCGAGCCGCATGTCCGGCACGAACTGCTCGAGCCCGTCCAGCAGGCTCTTGGGCAGCGCGGTATCGCGCTCGCCCCAGATCACCATCGTGGGCACCCGCACCGTGAAGGCGGCCGGATCCAGCTTGGAGATATCGGGCGGCGTTTCGCCAGGGCCCGGCGGATGCATGGGCGAGGCGCGATAGTAGTTGACGCCGCCGGTCAGCGAGTGCGATCCGGCCGCGCCCGGCTGCGACCAGGCCGCGTGGTATTTTTCGCGGGTTTCGCCGCTGAACCAGGGCGCCGGCTGCTTGCCCTGCCCGTGCAGGAAGCTCTCCAGCCTGGCGAAGCCGTCCGCGGCCAGCGCCTCTTCCGAGCCCGGCTGGCGCAGCCAGTTCATATAGGCCGATGCGGCCTGCTGCTCCGGATTGCCGACCAGCGCCTTGGCGAACAGATAGGGATGCGGCGAATTGATGATGACCAGCCGCTCGACCAGTTGCGGGAACTGGATGGCCAGGTTCCAGCAGATCGCCCCGCCCCAGTCATGCGCCACCACCACGCAACGCGAATAGCCCAGCGCGTTGACCAGTTGCACCAGGTCCTCGACGATGTGGCGTGGCCGGTAAGCCTCCACCTCGGCCGGCTTGCTGGACAGGTTGAAGCCGCGCAGGTCCGGCGCCACCGCGAAATGGGTCTTGCCGAATTCGGCGAGCTGGGCTTCCCACTCGAACCAGAATTCCGGGAAGCCGTGCACGAACAGCACCAGCGGCTTGCCCCGCTCGCCCGCGCTGGCGTAATGCAGGCGCGTGCCGTTGGGCAGGGTGGCGAACTGCAGGTGACGAATGACTGCAGGTTTGGTCATGGATTCCTCCCTTGCCGCGATGGACGATTGTCTGTGACTGCCGCGCCGGAAGCGGATGCCCGCCGCCGGCGCTCCAAAGGATAGCCTCGCTGCGTTGCCGCCCCGGTTACCCGCGCAGCGCCGCCACCAGCCCCGCGCGCACCTCTGGCTTGTCGCTGAACGGGTCGCTGGGGTTGCGCTGGTTGATGATATCTTCGAAACGCTGCTGCACGGGAGCCAGTTGCTGCGGATGCGAGTAGATATAGAAGCCATTGTCGCGGATCGCGTCGAAGGTGATCTGCGCCACTTCCGCAGCCGTCACCTTGCCCGAGCTGACCGCCTTGTCCGACATGGCCTGCGAGACCAGCTGCGAGCGCGTGAGCGGGCCCTCGTTGGCCAGGTCCGCCGGGCGGTTGCGGCCCGACTTGGTGATGCCGGTCGGCACGAAATACGGGCACAGCACCGAGCAATGGACCTGCTCGCTGACCAGGCTCAGGTCCTGGTACAGCGATTCCGACAACGAGACGACCGCGTGCTTGGACACGTTGTACACGCCCATCGCCGGCGGGCTGAGCAGCCCGGCCATCGAGGCGGTATTGACGATATGGCCTTCGAACGAAGGATCCTTCTCTGCCGCGGCCAGCATCAGCGGCGTGAAGATGCGCACGCCGTGGATGACGCCATAGAGATTGACGCCCAGCACCCACTCCCAGTCGCGCTCGGAGTTTTCCCACATCAGGCCGCCCGCGCCCACGCCCGCGTTGTTGAACAGCAGGTTGACCTGTCCGAAGGCGGTCATCGCGGCATCGGCCAGCGCCTGCACCTGTTCGGCCTTCGACACATCCACGCGCACGCCGATCACCTGCACGCCCTGGGCCTTGAACTCGGCGACCGTGGCGTCCAGCACGTCCTCCTGCACATCGGCCAGCACCAGCTTCATGCCGAGCCCGGCACCGATCCTGGCGAACTCCTTGCCGAAACCGGATGCGCCGCCAGTGATCACTGCCACTTTGCCCTGGAATTGCTTCATGTTGTCTGCCTCTCGTTGATACGTTGTCGTATTGGCATTGCTGCGATGCCTTCCCTGTGCGCCGCCGGCCTTAGCCGGCCCGCCTGACTTCGTAACCCTGCCGCGGGAAATGCACGTTGACCGCGCCGGCGCGCGGGTCCTGGCGCCGCAGCACGGCACGCTGCGCGTCCAGCGCCACCAGCACGCCCGCCACGGGATCGCGCGCGTAGTCGGTCGGTGTCACGGTGACCGCTTCGCCGGCCTCGAAGCCTGAGCCCGCGGACACGCTGCCGGGCTGCGCCACGGGATCGGCATGCTGCGCCACGTCCAGCGCCGCGCCGCTGTCGATCACGCGCACCTTGCCGTGGCCGAAGGCCTGCATGCGGGCATACCAGGCCTGCACGGCCGGATACGCGTCGAGCAGCCTGGCCAGCTCGCTGGCGCGGCGGATAAACCAGACGTTGTGGTAGAGCGAGAAGTCCGCCACCGACAGCGCCGGCCCCGCCACGTGGGCCACGCCTGCCTTGAACTGCTGCTCGAGGCGGCCGAAGGTCTCGTGCAGCAGCGCGATGGCCTCGGACAGCGGCATGCGCAGGCCGTTGCCGTCGCCGCGCATGGCCTTGCGGTCCGCCGTGAATGCCTGGATCTGCGCGGGCGTGAGATGGCCAAGCATGCTTTGCGCGCCGGCCGGCTGGAACAGGTAGGTGACGGCGACGGTAAACAGCGCCGTGTCGAGCCAGTGCGCGGCGATGCGCGCCGCGGCCGCCTGCCCGGCGGGATAGAGCGCCGGCGCCGGCGCCGGCGCCGCGGCGTCGATCACCTCGCAGATCAGCGCGGAGTCGCAATAGATGTCGGCGCCGACCTGCAGGATCGGCGTGCGGCGGTAACCGCCGGTGAGCGCCACCACATCGGGCTTGGGCAGGATCGGCGGGATTTCCACCGCCTGCCAGTCCAGGCC
>NZ_JBFTND010000169.1:0-20182 GCF_056397305.1 Cupriavidus sp. 05N40 | reverse complement strand
GAAGTGGCGCGCAAGCTATCCAGCGACGCCGGCTCGATGAAGATGTTCGACATTGCCGATCGCATTGAAGCCACCATGCAGGATGGCAAGAAGATGTTCGCCAACCTGGACTGGTTCAGCGCGGTGAGCTACCACATGATGGGCGTGCCGACCGCCATGTTCACCCCGCTGTTCGTGATCTCGCGTACCTCGGGCTGGGCCGCGCACATCATCGAGCAGCGCATCGACAACAAGATCATCCGCCCGAGCGCGAACTACACTGGACCGGAGAACCTGGAGTTCGTGGCACTCAAGGACCGCAAGTAACAGTCCGCGTCCGGTTTGCTCCCTGGGCCGCCGCCATGCGGCGCCCGCGGGAGCGGGGGCAGCCTGCCGCAACGCACGGCCACTGCCCCGGATCATGATTTTCTCTCTTCCCTACGAAATGAACACTGCAAACCGCAAGCCGCTGCCGGGCACCAAGCTGGACTACTTCGACACGCGCGCCGCGGTCGAGGCGATCCAGCCGGGTGCCTATGACAAATTGCCGTACACGTCGCGCGTGCTGGCCGAGAACCTGGTGCGCCGCTGCGACCCGGCCACGCTGACCGCATCGCTCAAGCAACTGATCGAGCGCAAGCGTGACCTGGATTTCCCCTGGTTCCCGGCGCGCGTGGTTTGCCATGACATCCTCGGCCAGACCGCGCTGGTCGACCTGGCCGGCCTGCGCGACGCCATCACCGCCCAGGGCGGCGACCCGGCGAAGGTCAACCCGGTCGTGCCCGTGCAACTGATCGTCGACCATTCGCTGGCCGTGGAATGTGGCGGCTTCGACCCCGACGCGTTCGCCAAGAACCGTGCCATCGAAGACCGGCGCAACGAAGACCGCTTCGACTTCATCAACTGGACCAAGAAGGCGTTCAAGAACGTCGAGGTGATCCCGCCGGGCAACGGGATCATGCACCAGATCAACCTGGAGCGGATGTCTCCGGTGATCCATTCGGTGGGCGGCGTGGCCTACCCCGACACGCTGGTGGGTACCGACAGCCACACGCCGCACGTSGACGCSCTGGGCGTSATCGCYATCGGCGTGGGCGGCCTGGARGCSGAGARCGTGATGCTCGGCCGYGCCTCGTGGATGCGRCTGCCGGATATCGTCGGCGTGGAACTGAGCGGCAAGCGCCAGCCCGGCATCACCGCCACCGACATCGTGCTGGCGATGACCGAGTTCCTGCGCAAGGAAAAAGTGGTCGGCGCCTACCTGGAGTTCCGCGGCGAAGGCGCTTCGAGCCTGACGCTCGGCGACCGCGCGACGATCTCCAACATGGCCCCGGAATACGGCGCCACCGCCGCGATGTTCTTCATCGACGAGCAGACCATCGAGTACCTGCGCCTTACCGGCCGCGAGGACGAACAGATCAAGCTCGTCGAAACCTATGCCAGGACTGCCGGCCTGTGGGCGGACACGCTGAAGAACGCCGAATACGAGCGCGTGCTCAAGTTCGACCTCTCCACCGTGGTGCGCAACATGGCCGGCCCGTCCAACCCGCACAAGCGGCTGCCGACCTCCGACCTGGCCGAGCGCGGCATCGCCGGCAAGTGGGAGGAAACGCCCGGCCAGATGCCGGACGGCGCCGTGATCATCGCCGCCATCACCAGTTGCACCAACACCAGCAACCCGCGCAACGTGATCGCCGCCGCCCTGCTGGCGCGCAACGCCAACGCGCGCGGCCTGACCCGCAAGCCGTGGGTGAAGAGTTCGCTGGCGCCGGGTTCGAAGGCCGTGCAGCTATACCTGGAAGAAGCCGGCCTGCTGCCGGATCTGGAACAGCTTGGCTTCGGCATCGTGGCCTTCGCTTGCACGACCTGCAACGGCATGTCCGGCGCGCTCGACCCGGCCATCCAGAAAGAGATCATCGACCGCGACCTGTACGCCACCGCCGTGCTCTCGGGCAACCGCAATTTCGACGGMCGCATCCACCCCTACGCCAAGCAGGCCTTCCTGGCCTCGCCGCCGCTGGTGGTCGCGTACGCCATCGCCGGCACCATCCGCTTCGACATCGAGCAAGACGTGCTGGGCACCGACAAGGACGGCAAGCCGGTCCGGCTCAAGGACATCTGGCCGAGCGACGAGGAAATCGACGCGATCGTGGCCAAGAGCGTGAAGCCCGAGCACTTCCGCAAGGTCTACGAGCCGATGTTCAACTTCGCGGTCGACAGCGGCGAGCAGATCAGCCCGCTGTACGACTGGCGCCCGCAGAGCACCTATATCCGCCGCCCGCCCTACTGGGAAGGCGCGCTGGCAGGCGAGCGCACGCTCCAGGGCCTGCGTCCGCTGGCGGTGCTGGGCGACAACATCACGACCGATCACCTGTCGCCGTCGAACGCCATCATGCTCGACAGCGCCGCCGGCGAGTACCTGGCGAAGATGGGCCTGCCGGAGGAGGACTTCAATTCCTACGCGACCCACCGCGGCGATCACCTCACGGCGCAGCGCGCGACCTTCGCCAACCCCACGCTGATCAACGAGATGGCGGTGGTGGACGGCAAGGTCAAGAAGGGTTCGCTGGCGCGCATCGAGCCGGAAGGCAAGGTGGTGCGCATGTGGGAAGCCATCGAGACCTATATGGACCGCAAGCAGCCGCTGATCATCGTCGCAGGGGCGGACTATGGCCAGGGCTCCTCGCGCGACTGGGCGGCCAAGGGCGTGCGCCTCGCCGGCGTGGAAGTCATCGTGGCCGAAGGCTTCGAGCGCATCCACCGCACCAACCTGATCGGCATGGGCGTGYTGCCGCTGGAGTTCAAGSCGGGCGTSAACCGCMWGACGCTKGGCATCGAYGGYACCGAGRCCTWCGACGTGMTSGGCGAGCGCGWGCCGCGCGCGGACCTCACCCTCGTCATCCACCGCAAGAACGGCGAGCGCGTGGAAGTCCCCGTGACGTGCCGCCTCGACACCGCGGAAGAAGTGTCGATCTACGAGGCGGGCGGCGTGCTGCAGCGCTTCGCGCAGGACTTCCTCGAATCGACGAAAGCCGCGGCCTGACATAAGGCGGCTTGCGTTCCGGGCGGCACGGCGGCGTGCCGCCCGGTTTCACCAGGACACTATTTCCATGGCCCACGTACCCCAGATCAAGATTCCCGCCACCTACATCCGTGGCGGCACCAGCAAGGGCGTGTTCTTCCGCCTGCAGGACCTGCCCGCGGCCGCGCAGGTGCCCGGCGAAGCGCGCGACAAGCTGCTGATGCGCGTGATCGGCAGCCCCGACCCCTACGGCAAGCAGATCGACGGCATGGGCGCGGCAACGTCCAGCACCAGCAAGACCGTCATCATCTCGAAGAGCAGCCGGCCCGGCCACGACGTCGACTATCTGTTCGGCCAGGTCTCGATCGACCAGCCCTTTATCGACTGGAGCGGCAACTGCGGCAACCTGTCCGCCGCCGTCGGGCCGTTCGCCATCAGCGCCGGCCTGGTCGACCCGAGCCGCATCCCGCACAACGGCGTGGCCACCGTGCGCATCTGGCAGGCCAACATCGGCAAGACCATCATCGGCCATGTGCCCATCACCGATGGCGCCGTGCAGGAAACCGGCGACTTCGAACTCGACGGCGTGACCTTCGCCGCCGCCGAAGTCCAGCTCGAGTTCATGGATCCGGCCGCCGAGGAAGAAGGCGCGGGCGGTGCCATGTTCCCCACCGGCAACCTGGTAGACGACCTCGAGGTGCCGGGCGTCGGCACGCTCAAGGCGACCATGATCAATGCCGGCATCCCGACCATCTTCGTCAACGCCGAAGCCATCGGCTACACCGGCACCGAGCTGCAGGAAGCCATCAACGGCGACGCCAAGGCCCTGACCATGTTCGAAACCATCCGCGCCTACGGCGCGATGCGCATGGGCCTGATCAAGAATATCGACGAGGCCGCCAAGCGGCAGCACACGCCGAAGGTGGCCTTTGTCGCCAAGCCGGCCGACTACGTTGCCTCCAGCGGCAAGCGCGTTGCCGCCGGCGACGTCGACCTGCTGGTGCGTGCCTTGTCCATGGGCAAGCTCCATCACGCCATGATGGGCACGGCCGCCGTGGCCATCGGCACCGCCGCGGCGATCCCGGGCACGCTGGTGAACCTGGCTGCCGGCGGCGGCGAACGCAATGCGGTGCGCTTCGGCCATCCTTCGGGCACCTTGCGGGTGGGCGCGCAAGCCAGCCAGGTCGACGGCGAATGGGCCGTGACCAAGGCCATCATGAGCCGCAGCGCGCGCGTGCTGATGGAAGGCTGGGTACGGGTGCCGGGCGACGCGTTCTGAGTAGTGCCACGGCCGGAGCCCTGACTCCGGCCCGATCGTGCTGCAGTCCGCGGCCCGGCCCATGACCCGCGCGGGCCAGCGCGCCGAGCGAAGCCCGCAAGGCCAATATCGTCATCATCGGCACCGGCGGCACCATTGCCGGCGCGGGCGCCGCCGCCACCAATACCGCCGCCTACCAGTCGGCGGTGGTGCCGGTGGACAAGATCATCGCCTCGGCGCCCGAGATCTCGAAGATCGCCAACGTCAAGGGCGAGCAGGTCTTCCAGATCGGCTCGGAGAGCTTCAATAACGAACGGCTGCTCAAGCTTGGCAAGCGCGTCTCGGAGCTGCGCAAGCAGCCGGACGTGGATGGCGCGCGCCCGGTTAGCCGCGCCCCTATGGCTGGAAGCTCGCAACGCGGCTTTCCAGCCGTTTTCCAGCCGTTTTCCCTCCATTCGAGGGGCTGCCCTGCAAGCACGCACGTTGCCGGAGGTAGCGGGCCTGCACCCACCGGCAGCAACGGAGATGGCACCAACGTGGGCAGGCAAAACACTTGGCCGTTAATTGCGTTAACAGCGCGATCAATCCGCCAACGGCGCGGATGAAAGACTATTTCCCGTCGACGCTGCCCACGGGCACCAGGATGGTCTCGCCCGACGCGACCAGCCGCAGCACGCCGTCGCGCTCGGCGAACACATCGGCCCGCGCGAATATCTGCCGCCTGCCCGCCTTGACGACGCTGGCGCGCGCCACGAAGGCCTGCCCCAGCGCCGGCGCCATGCAATTCACCGAATAGTGCGAAGCCAGTACYGGCCCCGCCACGGTGGTGGCAGCGAAACCGCATGCCGTGTCGACCAGCGCGCCGAGCACGCCGGCATGGAGCAAGCCTGCGTATTGCGTGGCCTCTTCGTGCCACGGCATGCGCAGCTCCGCCTCCCCTTTTTCGGCGCGCACCACCTCGAAGCCCAGCCAGCGATTTAGCGCGGCGGTGCGATTGACGTCCTTGAGTGTCGCCAGTGAATACGCGGCCGTGGCCGGGGCTTCCATGTCTGTCGTCATTACCCTTCCCTCCTTGAATCGATCGGTCAGCAGGTGCCTTCGGCCTGGCTTTAATATAGACCAGTCTATATAATTCCAGCCGTATCGCAACCCCTCCGATGCATCAGGACACCCGCATCAGGACACCCGCCAATGCCAGCCCACGCCAAGCACCGCGACAAGATCGTCCGCGCYGCAGCCGTCCTGTTCCGCCAAAACGGCTACGCGGCCAGCGGCACCAATGACATCGTTGCACTGAGCGGCGCGCCCAAGGGATCGCTGTATCACTACTTCCCGCGCGGCAAGGAGCAGATCGCCGAGGAAGTCATCGCCTACGCCGGCGAACTGGTGCGCGCGACGCTTGCGCGGCTATGCGCCGGGCACGATTCGCCAGCGGCGATCGCAAGGGCCTACGGCACGGCCCTGGCGGGCTGGATGGCGGAGTCGGAATACCGCGACGGCTGCCCCATCTCGACCATCCTGCTGGAGCTTGCGCCCGGGGCCGAAGCCGTCGCCCAGGCCGGCAGGGCCGCGTTTGCTTCGTGGGAAAGCGTGCTGGCGGCGGCATTCGCGACACACGGCATCCCGCCCGCGCGCGCAGCCGGGCTGGCAAGCCTGATGGTCTGCTCGTGGTCCGGGGCGCTGATTCTCGCCCGGGCCGCGCGCAGCCGCGAACCGCTCCTGCGCGCGAGCGAGGAACTGGCGTGCCAGCTCGATGCCGCCGTCCGGGATGCGCGACGGCAGGCAGGCCAGCAGCCTTAGAACAGCGTGGTGCTCATCAGGGCCTTGGCCACGAGCTCGCCCTCGTTTGCACCTTCCGCGTAGAGCGACACCTCGGTAACCACCTGCCTGCGCCCGCGGCGGATCACGCTGGCCACAGCGCGCAGGTTGGCCGCCCTTGCCGCTTCGAGATACTGGATATTCAGCGAACCGGTCGCGCCACCGCGCAAGTGCTCGCCATCGCAGCCGGACACAGCCGCCGCCGCACCCGTCACATCGATCAGCGTGGCGATGACGCCGCCGTGGACAATCTCGCCGACCGTGATATTGGCCGGGCTGAACGGCAGCACCAGCTCGACATGGTCCACCGCCAGCACATCCAGGGCGATGCCCAGCGAGCGGGCCACGGGAGAGCCCATCAGGACTTGCTCCACGAACTGGCGGATGCGCGGGTCGACAGGCGCGGCGGCGGTGCCGGCAGCGCTGGACAGCGCGGTGACGAGGATAGACATGGCAGGCTCCTGGTTGGAAGATCGTGCAGCAGGTGCAGCGTAAGCCTGCCGGAGGCAGCGCTCAATTACGTGGCAGGTAATCAGGATCCGTCATCGCCGGCATCCGGCCGCCGGCATTGCGTCGCCGCACGCCGCGCGACCGGGGATCATGCCCGCCGCCGTTTATAATGTGCGGCCATCCGCCCCGCCTCACCGCCGCATGCCGTCAAACCCGCAAGACACCCGCCAGCCAGCATCGCCCGCCGGCTCTCCCGCCGGCTCTCCCGACACCCGCCGCGACGACAATCTGTCCGACCGCCCCGACAGCCCCTGCATCGGCATCTGCTCGACCCTGTTCGACGAAATCTGCCAGGGCTGCGGCCGCACCGCGATGGAAGTCAGCAACTGGGTCTTCCTGGACGACACGGAAAAGCAGGCCGTCTGGGAGCGCATCACGCGCGAGGGCACCGCGCGCCGCTTCTGCCGCAACTGAGCTTTCCTCCTCCTGCCCCCGGGCTCAGCCGCCCGCCAGCCGCCGCTCCATATCCTCGACTTCGCGCCGTTCCAGCCGCTGGCGAGCCAGCTTGCGCCAGCTTTCGGCAAGTGATGGCAGTACCGCCATATCGGCCAGCGCCACCGTATCGAGCCGATCCACGTACAGCACATGCAGCAAGCGATGCAGGCTCCAGCCGGGGCATGGCCGCTCGACCAGCGCAAGGCAGTCCCCGCCCCCCGCGTCACCCTCTTCCAGCACCCGGTAATACCAGCCGGTGCGCAAGCTTTGCTGGACCGCCCGCGCCATGCCAGCGTGGCCGAAACGGTGGTTCARCTTCCAGCAGGGCTGGCGCGCCTGCGACACTTCGACCAGCGCCGTGCCGAGGCGGTAGCGGTCGCCGATACAGACCTCTTTCTCGGTAAGGCCGGCGCTGCTCAGGTTCTCGCCGAACGCCCCGGGCAGCGACAGCAACCCGGCGGCGGCAGCGGACAGCGGCGCAAGCTCCCGCCGCCAGGCCGCGTAGTGGTCGAAGGCATAGTGGTGGAGCGCTTTTTCGGGGCCGCCGTGATGCCGGGGGTCGCCCTGCCCGTCGCCGGCAAGGCCGAGCCTGGTGACGCGCACCACGCCCGCCGCCGGCCGCTTGTCGATGCCGCTGGGCACGCCCTTGGGCCCGAAGGGCCGCACGGCGYCGAGCAGGACCTCGTCGATGCGGGTGACCAGCGCCGGCGTTGCGGCAAACCCGCTCACAAGCCGGCCTCTCCCAGCCAGCGCCCGAACATGCGGCGCCCCGCCGCAGCCACATCCGCGCCGATCTCCGCCGTACGCGCACGGATCTCGCGCGGATCGATACCCGCCTTGCCGAGCTCGACGGTATGCCCGATCAGCCAGCCTTCCAGCTCCGCCGGACGGGCCTCGGGATGGAACTGCAGCGCCAGGACCTGGCGGCCGATGGCGTAGGCCTGGTGCGGCACCGCGGCCGTGGAGGCCAGCAGTTGCGCGCCGGCGGGCAGGTCGAAGGTATCGCCGTGCCAGTGCAGCACGTTCCAGCCGGCGCTCTCCAGTTCCGCCAGCGCCGAGTCACGCCCGGCCGCGGTAGGCTGGATCGGCGCCCAGCCGATTTCCCGCGTGCCCGGGTAGACCCGCGCGCCGCACGCACGCGCGATCAGCTGCGCGCCCAGGCAGACCCCGATCACCGGCCGCCCGCCTTCGAGCCGCGCGCGGATGATGTCGATTTCGGCATCCAGCCACGGATAGGCCTCGTTCTCGTATACGCCGATCGGGCCGCCGAGCACAACCAGCAGGTCGGCAGGCTGCGCGGCGACCACGCTCAGGTCGTCGATACCCGCGCGCAGCACTTGCAGGGCGTGCCCGCGCTCGCGCAGGGCGTCGCCCAGCACGCCGGCGTCTTCGAATGCGACGTGCTGTATGACATGGGTGGTGAACCTGGCTTGGGTCATGGCGGTCCCGTCTGGACGATGCAAAGCACCGATCTTAATGGCTTGCGGCGCAAGCCGGCAACGGCTCGCGCCATGACATGCCGCGCGCCGCGGCCAGCCGCCCCGCTCAGCGCGCGCCGCCCTCCGGCTTGAGCACCAGCGTATCGAAGACTTCGTTGCCCGGCGCGCGCCGCCCGGGGGCCATGGTGATGTATTGCACCGAGGCCCATTTGTCGGTCCAGTCGCGGTAGTGGGTGGACATCACGTTGCCCGACTGCCCGGTGGAATCCATGAACCGCGATTCGGCCAGGTCGGAGAGATCGTAGATGGCACGCAGGCTGGCCGCATGCACGCTCTCGAACGGCGCCGCTTCGTCGCGCAGGTTGTGGCGCCCCACATTGACCGTGTAGGTGTCGCCGCCGCTCGGCACCTTCACGTTGAACAGGCCCGCCAGGTAGGGATGCTTGCCGAAGGGCTTGTGCTCGGAGCGCGCAGCGTGCGCCATGCCCCATTGCCAGCGCTCGGGCTTGTCTCCGTAGCGCTGGTCCAGATCGGCAATGGCGCGGCGCCATGCCTTGGCGATGGCGTCATCGCAGTCTTCGTGGGCCGGCGTGGTGCTGTCGTCGCACCAGAATGCGCCGAGCCCGCGGGGGTTGCGCAGCACGTTGAGCATGGGCTGCTGCACGTTGCGCTGCTCCCACAGGCGATTGAACACGGCGTCGCCCACCTTGTCCTCGAACAGCACCCGCGACAGCTCGCGCAGCCAGGCCGTCGCCACCAGCGGCTGCGCCAGCCCGGGCTGCATGTCGCCGTCCCACTGGCGCAACGACTCGAGCAGCGCGCGCTCGCGCGCGGGCAGCGCCGGGCCGCCGGCGAAGGGCGCCGCCAGCAGCAGCGGCAAGGCATCGCGCACCGCCAGCGAGAGCGTGTCTTTCTGGATCGCGCCAAAGCTGTCCATGGTGTGCCGTTCGGTCGCGTCCAGCAGGGTGCGGATGCGCTGGTAACGATAGGGCACGGTCCATTCGCTGGTCAGGAAGTACGGGTAATCGTCCTCCACGATCTTGTGGTTGGCCGTGGCGATGACGCCTTCGGGCGGATTGAAGCGGCGCGGCAACTGATCGAAGGGAATGAAGCCATTCCAGTCGTAGCGCGCATCCCAGCCCGGCGCCGGCGCCAGCCCCTTCAGGTCGTTGTCGGCACGGCGCAGCGGCACACGGCCCGGCGCGATGAAGCCGATATTGCCGTCCACGTCCGCGTAGACGATGTTCTGCTGCGGCGAATGGAAATCGCGCAGTGCCGCCAGGAAGCTGTCCCAGCCGGTGGCCCGGTTCAGCGCGAGCCCGGCCTGGAAGGTGCGGTCGTCGGCGCGYAGCGCGGTCCACTGGAAGGCCACCACGAACTGCGCGCCGAGCGGCGCCGCGGCGGCGGAGACGGGTTCGGCCACGTCGGAAATCACCGGCCCGTGGCGCGTCTCGCGCACGCTCAGGGTCACGTCGGGCGCGCCCTTGACGCGGATGGTCTCGCTGCGCACCGTGAAATCGGCCCAGCCGTCCGGCGTCTGGTAGCGCCGGGTGCTGCCGGGCTGGATTCGTTCGATATACAGGTCCTGCACATCGGGCGCGGTATTGGTGAAGCCCCAGGCAATGCGCTGGTTATGCCCCAGCACCACCAGCGGCGTGCCAGGCAGCGTGGCACCGCTGACATCCAGCCCCGGCGCCTGCAGTTGCGCGAAGTACCACAGCGCCGGCGCCTGCAGGCCCAGGTGCGGATCGTTGGCCAGCAGCGGCTTGCCCGAGCGCGTATGGGCGCCCGATACCACCCAGTTGTTCGAGCCCATGCCCTCCACGTAGCCGGGCGGGGCCTGCTGTTCGACGCGCGCCATGGCGGTGGCCAGCGGCGCCAGGTGCCGGTAGAGGTTGCCGTAGTCCATGGTGCGCGGCGCCCGATCGCCCGGATACGGCGCCAGCAGTTCATTGATGCGCGCGACCGGCAACACCTGCGCCAGCCGCATGCGCAGCGTCTCCTGCGTCCAGTTGCCGCCCAGGTCCCACGCCATCATGGTCTGCCAGGCCAGCGTATCGGCCGGCTCCCAGTGTTCGGGCTTCGTGCGCAGCAGCACGAACTCCGGCGGCAGCGGGCCCTTGCGCGTGTCGATATAGGCGTTGACCCCGTCGGCATAGGCTTGCAGCGCGGCGCGCGTCGCGGGCGTGGAGCTGGCCAGGATGGCCTCGGCATTGCGTCGCACGCCGAGCGTGCGCAGGAAGCGGTCGGCATCGAGTGCTTGCGGCCCGATGATCTCGGCCAGGCGCCCCGACACGATGCGCTTGTTCATCTGCAGTTGCCACAAGCGGTCCTGCGCGTGCACGAAGCCGAGCGCGTAGTAGGCGTCCTCTACGTTGGCTGCCTTGATGTGGGGTACATCGTGACGGTCCCTGACGATGGAGACGCGCTCGCGCAGCCCCGGCAGGCTCAGCGTGCCCGCGGTCTGTGGTTGCGACGCCTGCCGGTACCACACGTAGCCGCCGAGCGCGCCGGCCAGCAGCAGCGCCGCCAGCGCCAATACCAGCCAGGCCAGCCGTTTGAACCAGCGCATCGATCCCTCTCCTCCGCGTGACGGCACGCAGCGCCCGCGGTTATTTATGTTTTTGTCCCAGTGCTGCTGTCTCTTGTCTCTTGTCGCCTTGCGCCGCGCCGGCCTTTGCTCGCATGGCGAAGCGGGCCGGCCAGCGGTCGGAACCCCGGCATTATCGCCGAAGCAGGCACCGCCAGGGCAAGCACCCGCGCCCATGAAAAATGCCCGGACCTGCCGGGCATGCTTCCCTGCTGCGGGCAGTGACGCCGGATTGCGCGCCCTGCCCCGCGCCGATCAAGGCCGGGCGCTTCAGGCCGCCGGCTTCCTCAACTGCAGCGACTTGTACTCGAGGAATTCCTCCAGCCCGTACTTGCCGGCTTCGCGCCCGTTGCCGGACTGCTTGTAGCCGCCGAACGGCGCCTGCATGTTGAACGGGCCGCCGTTGATGTCGACCTGGCCCGTGCGGATGCGGCGAGCCACGCGGATGGCGCGCGCTTCGTCGCCCGACCACACCCCGCCGCCCAGCCCGTAGATGCTGTCGTTGGCGATGCGCACGGCGTCTTCCTCCGTGTCGTAGCAGATGATCGACAGCACCGGGCCGAAGATCTCTTCCTGGGCAACGGTGGCCTTGGGGTCGACATTGCCGAGCACGGTCGGCTTGACGAAGAAGCCCTTGTCCAGCCCCGCGGGCGCTTCAGGCCCGCCCGCCACCAGTTCGGCGCCTTCGTTGAGGCCGCGCTGGATATAGCTGTTCACGCGCTCTTTCTGCGTAGCGGAAATCAGCGGGCCCAGGCGGCTGGTTTCCTGCAGCGGGTCGCCCACGGTGAAGGCATCGGCCACCTGCTTGGCGATCGCCTTGACTTCGTCGTAGCGGCCGCGCGGCACCAGCATGCGGGTGTGGGCCGAGCAGGTCTGCCCGGAATTGAGGAAGCAGGCGTTGATGGTGCCCTTCACCGCGGCCGCCATGTCCGCGTCGTCGAGGATCACCGAGGCGRACTTGCCGCCCAGCTCCAGCGCCACGCGCTTGACGCTCTGCGCGCCCAGCTCGGAGACGCGCTTGCCGGCACGCGTGGAGCCGGTAAACGACACCATGTCCACCTCGGCGTGGCTGGCCAGCACTTCGCCCACGACGGGGCCGAAGCCGGTGACCAGGTTGAACACGCCCGGCGGCAGGCCGGCGGCTTCGATCACCTCGGCCAGCACGAAGGCGTTGAGCGGCGCCACTTCGGACGGCTTGAGCACGACGGTGCAGCCGGCCRCCAGTGCCGGCGCCACCTTGAGCGTGATCTGATTGAGCGGATAGTTCCACGGCGTGATGGCCGCCACCACGCCGACCGGCTCACGCACCACCAGCGAATTGCCGACCTCCTCCTCGAAGGCGAAGCTCTCCACCAGCTTGGCAGCCTGCGCCCAGTTGTAGACCGGGCCGCCGACCTGGATCGCGCGGGCCAGCTTGATCGGCATGCCGACTTCACCCGCGATCAGTTGCGCCAGTTCCTCGCTGCGTTCCTTGAGGCCCTCCGCAACCTTGCGGATATATCCCGCGCGCACGCTGGGCGGCGTGGCCGACCAGGCGTCGAAGGCGGCGCGGGCAGCCTGGATGGCATCCTCGGCATCGCGCGCATGCCCTTCGGGGATGCGGCCCATGACGGCTTCGGTGGTGGAATGGATGACGTCGATATGGCCGGTGCCATGAGGCGCGACCCACTTACCGTTGATAAAAAGTTTGTCTCGTTGTTGCATGGCCACAGTTTTCAGTTGGGTGAATAGGCGGGTGCAAATTTTGTTACTTTTATGGTGCTCCACATTGTAGAGCGGTTTGGCGCCTCGGTTTTTTGCGGTGCGCCAGCCGCCCCGCACAACGTGGCGATAATCGGCCGACGACGAGCCGAACCCCGGCACAGCGCGCCGCATGCCGCTGCCGGCGCACAACAAGGGAGAGCAAAGAGACATGACCGACCCGGTGTTCCACAAGACCGAGCAGGGCCAGGACGAGATCCGCACGCGCGCGCGCAGACTCGACCACAAGACGCGCGCCCTGCTGCTGATCGTCAACGGCGAACGCCGGCGCAGCGATCTGCTGGCCCAGACCGGCGGCATGGGCGTGGGCCCCGAGGCCCTCGAAGCCTTGCTCGAAGCCGGCCTGATCGGCACCGGGGACGCCGCGCCGCCGGACGCACCTGCCCGGGACGCCCAGGACCTGCCCGAGCCGGCGACAACCGGCGCAAGCGGCCCCGCCGGCCATGCCGACAGCGTCTTTTCCATCTACGCCAGCCGCGGTGCGGGCGATGGCGGCGATGCGGGCGACAGCAAGGGCACCGGCAGCTACCAGGCGCTTTATCACTTCTATACGGATGTCATCGGACATCATCTCGGCCTGCGCGGCTACATGCTGCAGGTCAAGGTCGAGAAGGCCGCCAGCCCGGCTGAGCTGATGGCGCTGCGCGACACGCTGTACGCGGCCCTGCGCAAGGCCAAGGGCGAGATCACCGCGGCCGCCATCATCGACCAGCTCGACAAGATGACGCGCGACGAGGGACAGGCGCAGGCGCACGCCTGAGCACAGGCACGCGGCGCGGCAGCAGTGCGCACTTCGCAACAGAATGGAAAAGGGCCGCACTGAACTTGGCGGCCCATTTCTTCCTGCGCTTGCCGCCTGGCTGGCGGAGCCGGCGCGACGCGCTTAGCCGTCGATGCCTTGCGACTCCAGGTACTCGTCATACGTACCCAGGTAGTCGGTCAGCGTGCCGTCGGTTCGCACTTCGATCACGCGCGTGGCCAGGCCGCTGACGAACACGCGGTCGTGCGAGACGAAGATCAGGGTGCCGGTGTACTTGTCGAGCGCGATCTGCAGCGATTCGATCGATTCCATGTCCATGTGGTTGGTCGGCTCGTCGAGCGCCATCACATTGTGCCGGCCCAGCATCAGCTTGCCCCAGATCATGCGGCCCTTCTCGCCGCCGGACAGCACCTTGACCGATTTCTTGATGTCGTCGGCCGAGAACAGCAGGYGGCCCATGGTGCCGCRCAGCGACTGGTCGTCGTCGCCGGCCTGGGTCCACTGGCTCATCCAGTCCATCAGGTCGCGGTCGGCCGGGAATTCCTCGTAGGTATCCTGCGGCATGTAGCCGACGTTGGCGTTCTCGGCCCACTTGATCGTGCCGCGATCCACTTCCACGCCGCGCTGCACGCCGTTCTGCACGGCATTGTTCAGCAGGCTGCGCAGGAGCGTGGTCTTGCCGGCGCCGTTCTCGCCGATGATGGCCACGCGCTCGCCGGCCTGGATGGCCATCGACAGGTTGTTGATGATCTTGCGGTCGTAGGTCTTGGTGATGCCGTCCGCTTCCACCGCCAGGTTGTGCAGCTTCTTCTCGAACTCGAAGCGGATGAAGGGGTTCTGGCGCGACGAGGGCTTGATGTCCTCGACCTTGATCTTGTCGATCTGCTTGAGGCGCGAGGTGGCCTGGCGTGCCTTGGACTTGTTGGCCGAGAAGCGGCGCACGAAGTCCTGCAGTTCGCCGATGCGCTCCTTGGCGCGCGCATTTGCCGCCATCTGGCGCTCACGCGCCTGCATGGAGGCTTCCATGTAGTCGTCGTAGTTGCCCGGATAGACCTTGAGCGTGCCGTAGTCCATGTCGGCCATGTGCGTGCACACGGAGTTCAGGAAGTGGCGATCGTGGGAAATGATGATCATGGTGGAGTTGCGCTCGTTGAGCACTTCCTCCAGCCAGCGGATGGTGTTGATGTCCAGGTTGTTGGTCGGCTCATCGAGCAGCAGCACGTCCGGGTTCGAGAACAGCGCCTGCGCCAGCAGCACCCGCAGCTTCCAGCCGGGCGCGACGTTGCTCATGGTGCCCTGGTGCTGGTCGGTGGGAATGCCCACGCCCAGCAACAGCTCGCCCGCACGCGCCTCGGCGGTGTAGCCGTCGTACTCGGCGTACTTGGCCTCCAGCTCGGCGGCCTTCATGTAGTCTTCGTCGGTGGCTTCCGGGTTGGCGTAGATGGCGTCGCGCTCGGCGGCGGCGGCCCACATCTCGGTATGGCCCATCATGACCACGTCCAGCACGCGCATGTCTTCATAGGCGAACTGGTCCTGGCGCAGCTTGCCCAGGCGCACGCCCGGCTCCAGCATGACGTTGCCGCCCGACGGCTCCAGGTCGCCACCGAGGATCTTCATGAAGGTGGACTTGCCGCAGCCGTTCGCGCCGATCAAGCCGTAGCGGTTGCCCTCGCCGAACTTGACCGAGATATTCTCGAACAACGGCTTGGGGCCGAACTGCATGGTGATGTTTGCGGTAGAAAGCACGTCTGGAACCTTGTATGAATGATGGGGCGCGAAACTGGCGCGCGCATGGCGCGCGGCGATGCCGGCGGCAGTGCCCGTGCGGCGATGGCGCCACAAGTGCAGCGGCATGGCATCGGCATGCGGCCCCGGCTTGCGGGCCGATGGCCGGCAAGCACTGGAGCCCGGACAGGAAACCGGGAAATAACCCGTAATTTTACCATCCGCGAGCGCGCTAAAGAAGCGCCAGCCTTCAGATAGGGGCGCAAGCCCCCGCTTTCAACACCGGATAGCCCGAGAGGGACAGCGAAAAACCATCCTCGCGTGCGCTCAACTGCGCCTGGCCGCCTACCGGCAGCGTCAGCTTGCGCTCACAGTGCCCGAATGGCAGGCCGGTCAGCACCGGCACGGACAGGCGCTCCTGCAGGTAGCGCACCACCGCTGGCAGGTCGTAGCCATTGTCGTAGTCGGTCACGCGGTAGTTGGAAAAATCGCCCAGCACGATGGCGCGCTGCGCCCCCAGCACGCCGGCCTGGTCGAGTTGCAGCAGCATGCGCTCGACGCGGTATGGCGGCTCGTTGACGTCTTCCAGGAACAGGATGCCGCCGTCGACGGCCGGCATGAAGCGCGTGCCCAGCAGGCTGCACAGCATGGCCAGGTTGCCGCCCCACAGCGTGCCGGACACGGTGCCGCTGAATGGCTGGCCGCCGGCCTGGGGCGCCTGCACATCGATGGTGTAGGCCGGGTCATGCATCACGCCGAGGAAATGCTGCCACATGAAGGCGTCGACCGGCTCGGCGCCGAAATCGGCCAGCAGCATCGGCCCCGCGAACGTCACGCCGCCGCACGCCGCCAGGTAGGCCAGCTGGAAAGCCGTGAAGTCACTGTGACCCACGATGGGCGTGCACGCGCCGCGCGCCTGCTCCGCGATGCGGGCAAAGTCCACGCGCTCCAGCAAGCGCGCGATGCCATAGCCGCCGCGGGGAGCTGGCTCATGCGTCGGGATCGGGGCTTGGAGCGGGGCCGGGAACGGGGCTTAACACGGGGCTGGAGTCCGGGCTGGAATCAGGCTGGCTGGCGCCGCCGGCATTATCCGCCGTCGCGCAGCGGGCGCAGCCAGTGCCCGCGGCCTGCGCCGCCGGCACGCCTTGCTGCTCGGCTTGTTGCTCGGCTTGCTGCGCGGCCTTCTGCGCAGCCTTCTGCGCGCGCCGCCTGGCACCGAAGAAGGCCTTCAGCATGCCCCCGCATTCGTCGGCCAGCACGCCGCCGGCGATGGAGGTCTGGTGATTGAGCTGCGCCTGCTCGAACAGGTTGAGCACGCTGCCCGCGGCGCCTGTCTTGGGGTCCGAGGCGCCGAACACCACGTGGCGGATGCGCGCATGGAGGATGGCGCCGCTGCACATCACGCATGGTTCCAGCGTCACGTACAGCTCGCACTCCGGCATGCGATAGTTGCCGATCACCTGCGCGGCGGCACGCAATGCCTGCATTTCGGCATGCGCGGAGGGATCCACCGAGCGGATCGGCAGGTTGTGGCCGCGCGCGATGACGGCATCGTTCCACACCACCACCGCGCCCACCGGCACTTCGCCGGCAGCCTCGGCCAGGCGCGCTTCCTCCAGCGCCGCCCGCATATAGCGGCGGTCGCGCTCGGCGGCGGGATCGAGGCCTGCTTCGCCTGCCAGGGGCGGCAGGATCGGGGCGTTCATCTCGGCTGGCATGGGCTGGCTGACGCCTCAGTCCTGCGCGGGCAGGCTGAGGGAAGCGCTGACCTCGGCCCAGCAGTTCGGCGTCTCGAACAGCACCAGGCGCGTCAGCTGCAACTGGTGGCCGAAGCAATCCTTGAATACCGGCGAGAGAATGTCGAAGGCGATCTGCGCCAGGTTTTCCACGGTGGGAATGGCGTCCAGCACGACCGTCTTGTGCCCTTCCATGGACTGCAGGAAATTCAGCAGCGCGGTGTCGCCGCGATGAATCAGGAAGGCATGGTCCCACTTGTCGACCAGATGCTCGTTGGCCAGCGCCTTGATGTCGCTGAAATCCAGGATCATGCCCTCGTCCGACGCGCCCGCGCGGCGCAGCACCTCGCCCGAGAGCGTGAGGTCCAGGCGATAGCGATGGCCGTGGATGTTGCGGCACTGGCCGCCATGGTTGGGGATGCGGTGGCCGGAGTCGAATTCCAGACGGCGGGTAATGGAGACTTGCTTGTTCATGGGTGCCGGTGTGTGCGGGTACGGTGATCGGGGCGAATCGGAACGAATCGGGGCGAATCGGGAGCGAAAGGCCGGGACTACCGGATACCTAGCAACTTGTGTGTCTGCAGCGAGAGGCGCCAGCGCGGGCGGCGCTGGCAGAACTCGACCGCGAGCGCCGTATTCTGCCGCGCCAGCGGGCCGTCCATGGCCTGCACCAGGAAATGGCGGAAATCAAGCCGCTCGTATGCGGCGAAATCCTGGCCATCCTGCGGGATGACTACCTTGAGCTCATCGCCGCGCGTGACCACCAGCTCCGCGCCCATCTTGGGGCTGACGCAAACCCAGTCGACCCCCTCCGGCACCGGCAGGGTGCCGTTGGTTTCGATGGCGATCTCGAAGCCGCGCGCGTGCAGCGCTGCGATCAGCGGCGCATCGAGCTGCAGCAATGGCTCGCCGCCAGTGCAAACCACCAGCGGCCGGCCGGCGCCGCCGGCGTCCACGTCCTGCGGCCACTGCGCCGCGACCTTGTCGGCGAGCGCCTCGGCAGTGCGGTACTTGCCGCCTTCGGTGCCGTCGGTGCCGACGAAATCGGTATCGCAGAACTGGCAGACCGCGCTCGCCCGGTCCTCTTCGCGCCCGCTCCATAGATTGCATCCGGAGAAGCGGCAGAACACCGCGGCGCGGCCGGCGTTGGCGCCCTCGCCCTGCAGTGTGTAGAAGATTTCCTTGACGGCGTAAGTCATGCTGGTGGTGAAGCGGTAATGGGTTTTTGTGGGTATGCAGTCATCATGCGCCAGCCATGGGCCGCCGGCATGCGGCATTCATGCGGCATTCATGCGGCATCCATACTGCAAAAAAATGCGACAAGCACGGTGGCGGCAAGACGGTCGGCGGCCGGGCGGACGGATTCCGGCCGGCGGGCGGCGATGCCGCAAAGGCAATCGCGCGCGCGGGGCGGCCGGGAAGCGGGCAAACAGGCGGCCACCCATGATCGATGGCCAGTGGCCAGGGTACTGCGGCTAACTCGCTATTTTCGCACAGGTCGCGAAGTCGCTCCAGCCGCCGCATCGTTCGCGCCTATACCTTGGCCCACTCCGCCGCCCGCAGCCGCGTGCCGACGAAGTCCAGGAAGCACGCGATACGCGCCGATAGCTGCGTGTTGAGGTAATAGACCGCGTTGATCGACTGCCGTTCTTCGATGGTCTCCTTCATCAGCACCTGGACCAGGTCGCCGCGGCGGCGGTCCGCTTCGGTCATGAAATCCGACAGGCACACCAGGCCCTCCCCGGCCAGCGCAAGCTGGCGCAGGGTTTCGCCGCTCGATGCGGCCAGATGCGGCGTGACCTGCACCTCTTCGCCCATGGCGCCGTGCAGCGGCCAGCGGTTGAGCGACTCCGGCTGGTTGAAGCCGATCAGGCTATGCGCGGCAAGGTCCGCCACCGATGCCGGTCGGCCGCGCGCCTTGAGATAGGCCGGGCTGGCCAGCACCCGCACGCGGCTGGTGGCCAGGGGGCGGGCATGCAGGGTGGAGTCGCGCAGCGCGCCGATGCGGATGGCCACGTCGGTGCGGTGCTCCAGCAGGTCGATGATCAGGTCGTTGGTGTTCAGTTCCAGCTCGATTTCCGGGTACTCGCGGCGGAACTCTCCTACCAGCGGCACGATCACGTGCAGCATGAAAGGCGACGCCGCGTTCACCCGCAGCCGGCCCGCCGGGCGCTGGCGGCGTACCGCCATCTGCTCCTCGGCCAGATCCACCGAGGCCAGGATGTTGCGCGCATGGGCCAGCAGCGCCTCGCCCTCCTCGCTCAGCGCCAGCCGCCGCGTGGTCCGGTGCAGCAAGGTGGTGCCGACCTTGTCCTCCAGCCGGCCGAGCGCCCGGCTGATGCCGGAAACGGTCTGCCCCAGTTGCTCGGCCGCGGCCGTGATGGAGCCGCTGTCCACCACGGTGGCGAAGGCCTGCAGTTCTTCGAGTGTGATCTTCATTGTTGAATACTAATCAAATATCTTATCCAGATCACCCTCTTAATCGGCAAGAAATGCACGGGCACACTCCCTCCATCCCGAATTTCCCGGATGTCCGGAGCCAACCATGCCCATCGCCCTGCTCGCGCTGACCATCAGCGCGTTCGCCATCGGTACCACCGAATTCGTCATCGTCGGCCTGATTCCCACCATCGCCGCCGATCTCCATATCACCCTGCCCTCCGCCGGCCTGCTGGTCAGCCTCTATGCGCTGGGCGTCGCCGTCGGCGCGCCGGTGCTGACCGCCCTCACCGGCCGCCTGCCGCGCAAGGCGCTGCTGGTGTCGCTGATGGCGCTGTTCACGCTGGGCAACCTGCTGGCCTGGAAAGCACCCGGCTATGAATCGCTGATCCTGGCGCGCGTGCTGACCGGCCTGGCCCACGGCGTGTTCTTCTCGATCGGCTCGACCATCGCCACCAGCCTGGTGCCGAAGGAGAAGGCCGCGAGCGCGATCGCCATCATGTTCACCGGCCTTACCGTGGCCCTGGTCACCGGCGTACCGCTCGGCACCTTCATCGGCCAGCACTTCGGCTGGCGCGAGACCTTCCTCGCGGTGGCCGCGCTCGGCCTGGTCGCCTTCGTCGGCAGCCTGATGTTCGTGCCGGCCGGCATCCGCAGCGGCGCACCGGCCTCCCTGCTGCAACAGGCCAGGGTGCTGGCCGAGCCACGCC
>NZ_JBFTND010000168.1:0-18269 GCF_056397305.1 Cupriavidus sp. 05N40 | reverse complement strand
ATACCAGCCTCCGGTGTCGTAGCCTGGTACGCCAGCTTCCGCGATGGTCGGCACGTCGGGCATAAGTGGCGATCGCTTCCCGCTTGTAACCGCGATTCCCCTGAGCTTGCCGGCACGAATCAACGGCAAGGCCGTAGGAATGGTGGGAAACGAGATGTCGACGTGTCCTCCAACGAGGTCATTTACTGCCAGTCCGCTACCCTTGTAGGGGACATGATCCAACCTTATTCCAGCCATCACCTGAAGAAGGGCGCCAGATAGATGCCCCGGAGAGCCGTTTCCGGCCGAGGCCTGCGTGAGGGGCGCCGGTCGAGTGCGGGCCAGCGTCAACAGCTCTGCCAGGTTCTTTGCCTGAATACCGGGATAAGCGACCAGGACATTGGGGACCATCGCGAGCAGAGAAATGGGCGTAAAGGCTTTGACGGGGTCATAGTTAGCCCCCTTCATAAGCAGCGGATTAGTCGTGAGACCAATCGACGCAAGCATCAACGTATAACCATCGGCCGGTGCGTGTGCGGTGGCGTCACTCGCAATCAATCCATTTGCACCCGGTCGGTTCTCTACCACCACGGGCTGGCCCAGTGCGGAGGTCAGCTTCCGGGCAATGATGCGAGCGGCCACATCCGTAAAGCCTCCAGGCGCAAAGCCGACAAGAATCCTCACGGGTCGACTCGGATAGTGATCCTGAGCCGAGGCTGCATTGGCAAATAGGGCAGCTGTCAATACCACCATTGTAACCAACGTTGTTCTGCCCTTCACTGGCTTATCCATGTCTCTCTCCAATTCCATACAGATGGAAGCTCACTTCAACTGCTGTAGACGCTCCAAAACAGTCTTGTTCACCAAGATGCCCTGCCGACGTCGAATCTCACGCTCCCGAAAGCCGCGCTCCGATGGAATTCGAATCTCCGCAGAAACTGTTTGGCGAGGCAGTGTTCTTACTTTGTTCAATAACTCCTCCAGTTGGTCCTTGAACTGCTCGGCAGGCATCAATAGTTCCGGATTGAAAGCGACGAAGAGATATCCAAAATCGCTAACGTCGCCATTCCGTAGCCGTGAACCCGCCATCAGGCCAAGACTCTGGATTGCGAGGGACAAGCCGTAACCCTTGTGTCCGCCGAATGGAAAGACACCGCCCTCCAGCAAATCTCGGGCAACGCGCGTGGGCTCGCCATGTTTGTCGATGCCAACGACATCACGGAATTCCTCGCCGAGGAAGGCCTTCATCAGGACTTCGCCTGACATCGCCGAGGCCGTCCCCATGTCAAAGATAAATGGGTCCACTTTGCCAGGTAGGGCAATAGCTAGCGGGTTGGTCCCCAACGCCTTGCTTAACGCCCCTGGCGGCACAACGCTTGGGCTGCTGCTGCCGAAGTAGATCGCCGCATACCCCTCCCTGGCAATCTTCTCCAGGTAATATGCGTTGCGTCCCGCAAACCAGCTGTTCCTCAACCCCACAACCGCTATGCCGGAGCGACGCACCTTGTCGATGACAACATCGACAGCACGGTTTAAAGAGATGTAGCCGACGTGGTTCCCTCCGTCGAGCAATGCCGAGACCGGAGACTCGCGCACGATTGAAACCGGCACACGGGGCTTCTTCATTTCCGGTCTTTCCGCAATGACAAGAATCCGCGGAAGGCCTGCGAACTCGTAACCCCACATGGATGCATCAAGCAGATGTCCGGAGATGACATCCGCCTCTGCACGTGTGAATCCAATCCTTATAAGGGTGCTCACGCCAAGATCATGCGCCTCATAGCCGGCATCGATGAGTTGCTCTCGCACCTTCGGATCCAGAAGAGTCTCTTTGAAAGCGGCGTTAAGGGTGGTAATTACCGCCCCTGGGGTTCCCGCGGGTACCAGTACGCCATTCCAGGAGCTCACGTCGAAGTGAGGCACTCCGGATTCCGCAATCGTCGGCACGTTCGGCAAGACGCTTGTCCGCTTCGCGGCGGTAATGCCCAATGCGCGGAGCCTCCCCGCTTGGATCTGCGGCTTAAGCACGACCGGCACACCAATAAGGGCGTCGATCTCCCCAGAAAGGACGGCAGACAAGGCTGGTCCACCCCCACGATAGGGAACATGCAACATGTTTGCGCCTGTCATTGACGCGAGCAACTCCCCTCCGAGATGTCCAAGAGATCCCGGCGCAGCCGATCCGTATGTAATCTGTCGCTTCTTCGATAACTCAATCAGTTCCCGGATGTTGTGCACCGGCAGCTTTGCGTTGACAACGAGTACCTGCGGGACGGTCGTCAAGAAAATCACCGGCGCAAAGTCACTCTGCGCAAACGGCATCTTCGTGAACACAAGCGGGTTGATCGAATGGGTCGCTGAGTAGGCAAACGTCAGCGTGTAGCCATCGGCAGCTGCCCGTGCACCGGCTGATGCGCCAATATTTCCCGCCGCTCCACCACGGTTCTCGATGACCACTGGCTGCCCCAGTAATTGACCCAACCGCGCTTGAAGTATGCGTGCGAGAAGATCTGCACCACCACCCGGCGGCCATGGAACAATCCAGCGAACGGGGCGATCCGGATAGGCCATGGCCGCTACGTCTCTTGATGCAAGACTTCCCAGGACACCGGTCAGCACTCCCGCCAGGAGCAGTGACCGGCGTTTTCCTAGCGGCACACCGCTCAAAGCCGGTGCCTGCGATATGGCATCATTCATGTCAGGCCATCCAGTTAAAATACCATTCAGTAGCGCTATCTCTAACGTGCAATACGGCGCGATGCCGTAGCTCACTTCGGAAGCATCGCGTCCACAACAAGCCTGACCAAGTCGACGTAACTGCGCATGATCAGGTAAGCAAAAAGACCTGCGATCCCGCCGCCAATAAGAAAAGCAGTAGATCCGCTGACTTCCCAAATCCAGAATCCGGCTATCGGCATACTCGACGCCAGCAGCAATGCAATCGCGTTGCCATTTTTAACAAGGAAATGCAGAGCAGGAAATGTCGGCATCGTCTGTTTGAAATGTGATTTCATCAATCAAATTCATCGATATTAAAAATTAACGTTGCAAAACCGGTTAAATCAGGCGGCGGCCCATGTTGACGCAATTGCATTTGCAGCGCGCAGGGCGAAGACAGTCGACCGGCTGAGACCGCCTATGTATGCAACCTGTTCAAGATCACCGCCACCCTCGATTCCGCCGGTCGTACAGCCTGCCGCATACAAATTCGCAATCGGACGATTGGCAATATCAAGCACCCGACCGGCAGCGTCGGTCGCGATTCCGCCCATGGTGTATGTGATCCCGGCGCAGAGCTTTACCGCATGGAAGGGTGCGGTTCGGATGGGCCACGCTCGATGAACGCCTGTGCTGCGCCGGGGCCGAAGCTCTCCGGTACCGGCGGCCTCGATTGCGGCGTTGTGCTGCGCGACGCTCTCTGCTAACTGGTTTGCAGGCAAGCCAGCCTGTTGCGCCAAGCCCTCCACGTCGGACGAGGCGTAGACGGTGCCTCCGTTCGTGATCAAGGTGGGATTTGCGGAAATGAGGTACTCGCGCCCTGGGCCATTCCAGATATCCGAGTCGAAGATGACGGTTGCTCCCAGGGGATCGGCCTGTGCCGCAATGGTGTTTGCCATGGTGACTCCACCCAGCCCTTCATCCATGAATCGTCGCCCGGATCTATCAACCACAATGCCCGCGGCACAAACGAGATCGAGCATCGGGAAGGGCGACAAATCGTCGTTGTAGATCGCATCCTGTGCGAGCACGTGCCCGTAGAACCGCGTCATTCCCACGAACTGAGCACCGACTTCACCTGCCATGCGCAATCCGTCTCCGCAGCCTGCCCGTGCGTTTCGTTGCTTAAGCTTCTCTGGCGCAGGTGCGATATGCTCGCGCAGCAAGTCCAGGTTGGAATGGAATCCCCCGTCGCAGATCACAACCGCGCCTGCCTCAATGCCGACTTGCGCGGTAGATTGCGTCGCCAGGAAGCCGACGCACTGCCCACCCCGCATCGTCAAGCGCTCGGCACGAGTTCCGTAGAGGACCGTTCCCCCATTGGCCTCCAGCCTGGCTGCCAGGGTTCGTAGCAGTACATCCCCGCCGCGCCCCTGCCAGTAGTGGCGTCCTTGCGTTGCAATAGGAGGTGCCAGCGTATGTCTGCGGTAAGGCTCGTGTCCAACCTTGATGAACCGCACACCGTGCTGCTGCAGCCATTGCGTTGCCTGCCCAACGTCATGTGCGAGTGCCTCCGCGAGGTCCTTCGCAACCGAGTTGCCAGCGCGGCTGACAATGGCGTCCAGAATGACTTCAGGATCTTCGGCTACGTCCTGGTGGGCGACGTGGAATGCCCCGCCTGCCATCCGGGTGTTGCACGGGTACCTACCCTGCTCACCTTTTTCAACTACCAGCGTTCTGATTCCTTGCTCTGCGAGCCGTAGAGYGACTGTCAGGCCCGCGATTCCGGCGCCGATGACAGCAACGTCTGTATTGACGACATCCATGCCCACTCCAGTAACTGGCTGAATCTCCGATAGCACTTCCGACGCTGGCTCCCGACGAGACTGCGATCTAGCGCACCGATGAATGAATCTTATGGCGGAGATACCTGCACAACCGCGCCCATCCTTTAAGGACTTTCAAGTACGAATTGAAGATCGAATCCTCTGCTTCCGATGGTCGCGTCGTGTACTACGTCAATGTCTCCATACAGCTGGAGAGTTGAAAACGTCGGCGAACGCGCACAGCGTAACGACGCCTTGAAGTTAAGCAATTCCCGAGTGTCAAACGCCGGCCGCGCGATGTGACTAGCGTTGAATCGTTGGAGGTCGCTCTTCCCGCCGCTGCAGGTCGGGATGTTGGCTAAGCACGTCGTAGAGAAAATCTGCCATGGCACGGACCTTCAGCGGCACGTGGTGGCGTTGCTGCATATAGATGGAGTAGCTCAACTCCCCCTCGACCTGTCCGTCCATCACCGTATCGAGCCGACCCGAACGCAGGTAGGGCGTGACGCGATAGAGAGTCAGGAGTCCGATCCCCACTCCACTCAGCATTGCCTCGATCAGGCTATCGCCGTCATTTGTGACAAGTGACGGCTGCCCTTCGCTTACCAGGATTTCGTTGCCGAAGCGGAGGCGCCACGGCCGGATCGCATTGGTCACCCAGCTCCGCAGATCGATCCGTCGATGACGCTTAAGATCCTCAATTGTTGACGGTCTGCCATGCCGCTGCAGATAGGCTGGCGAAGCGCAGAGAACGAAGGGCGAGGTCACCACGCGCCGCGCAATGAGTCTCGTGTCGGGCAATGGGTGTGGAAGGATACCRACGTCAATGCCCTCGGCGACCACGTCCGGGATTCGATTCTGGGCGATCAAATCGACCGAGAGGCGCGGAAACTTCTCGAGGAAGGATCCGAGAGCTGGTGCGACAAAGCGCGCGGCCATCCCGACAGGTGCAGCAACCTTGACCGTGCCGAATACCTCCGCAGAGGCATCACGCATTCGCTCTACCTCACTGTCGATGGCGTCAAATGCATTGACACAGGTCCGATAGAAGCTGGAACCCTCTTCGGTTAGGCTTAGTCTGCGCGTGCTGCGATTCAGAAGCCGAATTCCGACCCACTCCTCGACCTGCTTGATATGCAAGCTGGCGGCCTGGGGCGTGATTCCCAGTTCCCGAGCGGCCCGGCTTAGGTTCCCGGTCTGCACGACACGTATGAAGGTATTGATGCCCCGAACGCTCTCCATGTATCACCTCCTCGGCACGAGCAAACCTAGATGGGACTGTCAGGCTCCCTCGACGGGCACCGAGGCCGACACTGGAATGTCAGTCACTTCCGAGACAGCCCATATGCCCGGCCAAGTTCATCGATGTTCGAGTCTGGGCCGATCTCTTTAATGAGAGCCTCAACTCGGCTCCTAACCGCATTTGCAATAAGCATCGGAGCCCCGAACGACGCCGCTAGCTCCGAAACAAGACGCAAGTCCTTATAGAACAGTTTCGACGTAATGATGGCAGTTGGCACCCCCGTGCGTTCGGCCTCCGCGATTCTCTGGAGTGCCGCGGTCCACGCGTCCGTGTCCTTCGTCTGTTCCAGGAGGTCCGCCAGACCCAGGCCCAGGCGCCGGGCCAAATCGATACTTTCGTAGCAGATGAACCGATTACAAGCGCCAGTTGCGTTCTTCACAAGTTTCGCCGTTTGTCCGCTACCGGTCGGACCGAAGTAGATGCTGCGGCCCATAGTTTGGAGAAGGCCATAGACCTTCTGATAGTCTTCTTGGGACCCTCCGCAGAGCGCAAGAAGAGTTCCGTTGTCCGCACTGGCAGGCCCCCCTGCGACCGGAGCATCGACGAACCCGACTCCCAGTTGGTTGAGCGCCTGCGATATCGAGCGGGCATCCGAGGGACTTCCAGTTGTCTGATCGATCACCACTTTGCCGGGTGACAGGCCCCTCAGCATCCCTTTCTCGCCCAACAGCACCTCCCGAACATGGGCTGACGTCGGGACACAAAGCATGATGATGTCACTCTCACGCGCGAGGGAGGGCATGTCCGTTGCAGCCATAGCTCCATCCCGTACTTGCTCAGCCACCCGATCCTGGACCACATCGAACACGAGAAGCCTGTCTGCAGCCGTACGGACTCTACGCGCCAAGGCAGAGCCCATTGCGCCCAGACCCACGTAGCCAATAGTCGGCTTTTGTGCACCCACCCTGCTTTGAGGAAGCGGCGATTGCGGTGTGTGTCTATATGCGTCGTCGCTTACACCCGCCATTGAGCCTATAAGAGACAGCATGCTGCCCAGGCGAGAATCTCCACCATAGACGTTCATGCCCACATCCAGTAAGCCGCGGGCCACGGATGCCAGAGGCAGAGAAACGCCACATTGCTCGGAGAGTTGGATTGCTCGTCGAATGCCGTCGGAGAGTTCTGATAGCAACGGGCCCTCGAATCCAGGACGATGGTCCGCGAGTGCCGCAAGTCGCTGTTCCGTAAATCGACTACGCCCGCTGCTTCCGTTGATTGCATCAAGCATCGGAGACAACGCAAGCCCCGCCTTCAGGCCCATTGCGATGACTTCGAGTGTCATCAGGCTGCACAATGAAAGCATCGATGCTGCGATCGCCTTGCTTGCCTCTGGGTCGATCGGACGCACTGTTTGACTGGATATTTGCAACACTCTCTCCCTTTCATCCGACGCCAGTCCCTAGCGCCACGCTACGAGCCGCCGAGGACTTCCTAGGGTCATTGCTTTTGAATGTTCAACTTCTCGACCAGAGCCGTCGTGTCCGCCACTTCCTTACGAACGAAGGATGTGAATTCCGCGGGGTTCTTAAAGTACGGCTCTGTACCATCCGATTGAAGCCTCTCTGTCACCTGCGGATCTTTCATGGTCTTCTCCAGGGCCGCCGACACTTTCTCGACCACATCGCGCGGCGTGCCGGCCGGCGCAAAGAGGCCGAGCCAATAGTAGTAACTAAAGCCCGGCAAGCCTTGCTCCGCCACGGTTGGCACGTTGGGAAGAAGCTTCAGACGATCCTGCGATGTGACCGCGAGCGCCCGCAATTTTCCACCCGCGAGATTGGACGAACTGCTTCCGTACGCATCGACCATGAAGCTCACGCGCCCCGCAATCACATCCGGCATGGCAGCCCCGTTTCCTTTGTACGGAATGTGAAGCATCTGTACGCCCGCCTGCTTCAGCATCATCTCCGCCGCAATATGCGTGGTCGTTCCAACCCCGGCCGATGCATAACTGATCGCGCCACGGCTGGCCTTTGCACTCTTGAATACGTCAGCCATGGTCTTGTACTCGGTTCCTGCGCCCGCCACAACCACAGCTGGCGAACGGACCATTGAACCTACCGAGACAAAGTCCTTCATGGCATCAATGCCAGTCTCGCGTGAGAGAGCGCTTTGGATGGGTAGCGTCCCTCCCGTCGACATCAAGGTGTACCCGTCCGCAGACTCCGATTTCGTATAGCGGATACCCACCAACCCGCCCCCGCCAGGCCGGTTCTCCACCACTACGGGCTGACCGATTTCCTGGCCCAGTCGCTGGGCAATAATCCGCGTCGTGATATCGCCCCACCCACCCGCAGATACAGGGACGACCACTTTGATGGGTCGTGAGGGATAGGGCTCAGCCGCGTGGGCGATGGGAATTGCAGAAAGCGTTGCCGCGAATAGGGTAACCTGCCTTATTTTTTTAACGTTGGTCATCTTATCTCCTGTGTATTTTTTTGCAGAATGCGCGTCGGCTACGATTTCCCAGGCCAAAGAGTGCCGATAAGTCTCCGCACGTCCAGGAGATTCTCCATTGCACGTATCACTTCGATGGACGCTGAGATCTGCTGCTCTCCGACGCCGCCATACGGCATCAGGCTCCTGTACTTGCTTTCAATTTCTAGCCAGGTGATTCCACGCAAAGCGGCACCCTTCGGATACCGGACATGTTCTTCGATAAGCTGTCCACCGACAGTCTCGATGCGAACAATTGCGCCGCTCTTGTAGTTGGCCTTATCCGCGACCTCTGTATCTACGCGGAAGACCTTATCGAACAAGGAGCGGATCCTGGGGTCCTGAATCTTCTCTGGGAATGCGTGCTCCCAGCTGTAGTCACGATCCGCTGCGCCTGCAGCCGCGAAATAGAACGGGCTGTGCGCGATCCCGATGAGGTCGGTTGGATGCTTTGGCCCCGGGAAAGGATAATCGGGAAGGGTAAACTCGATCTTGCGAATGTCCACGACATCCAGGTCCCCTCGGCGCGCCGCATTGGCGGCAGCTTCGGCAACGGCGTGAAATGGCGACCCACCAGGAACTAGCTTGATGCCTAGTTCGGTCAGGATGCACCATTTCTCCCCGAGCTGACTGATCACCTCCTCGGCTTGCTGGGTGACGCCCAGTGTTTCGAAGAAGCCGCGCTTCATCTCGAACGTGGCGAGCTCGGCGGTGTATCCCAGCTGAGCGGCTAGAGCGCCGTTCACGCCCATCATTGCTGCATTCCCCGCGTGGTACTCCCTCGCTAAGCTGGTTGCCGCCGCGGCGTGCAAGCCGCCCATTGAGGTTGCCGCCAATGCGAGTGCATGGGCCGCGGCGTCTGCGTCGAGCCCCAGCAGTCGAGCTGCAACTGCCGCCGCTGCAAACGTTGCCACTACGCACCCGTGAAAGCCTTTTCGCTGCAGGCCTCCAATCATGGCAGTGTTGATGTTGCCGGCAACTTCATAGCCGATAACTACTGCGGCAACTACCTCCGCTCCGGACGCACCGACCTTTTCTCCGACGGCGAGCGCCGCAGCACACGCCTGGGTCCCACTGTGGACAATGTTCCTGAGATCGCTGTCATCCGAAGCAGCCGCATCGCTCATAAGAGCGTTCAGGCGTGCAGCGGCCACGGCCGGCACCGACTCCCAGCCTCCAAACCAAACAGTCGACTCCGGAGAGCCTCCTCGCGTGACTTCCAGGGTTCGAACGATCTTGCTCGATTGGAGCGTCGATCCGAGAGCGGAACTGGCTAAAGTACTGGCGATCAGCATCTTCCCGTATTCAGCCGCTTCAGCGGGGATTTCGTCATACTGCGTTGAAGCGATGAACTCACCATATCGGCGAGAGAGAGTAGCGTTCTTCATCTTCAATCCATCTTGATGTTGCTTTGCTTGGCGACGTCACCCCAACGCCGCGTCTCTYTCACAAGGAACTGTTGAAACGCTTCCGGGGTTGTGACCTGGGGTGTAAGTGCGATCTTGTCGAGCGCATCGACGACCTCCGGCAGGGCCATCACGCTCGCGGCCTGTTGACTTAGTTCGGCGGCCTCTTTTGCCGGAAGGCCCGCGGGTGCAACGAGGCCTTGCCAACTCGTCATGACGAAGTCGCCCCCGATCTTCTCTTCGACCGTTGGAATATTGGCAAGTCGTTCCACGCGCTTCTGGCTGGTTACAGCCAGAAGACGAATCTTTCCCGCTTTCACACCCATGAACGCTCCAGGCAGAGTGAGCATGGCAACATCGACTTGCTTCCCCATCAATGCGGTCACGAGGGCATTTGCTGTGGTAAACGGAACGTGAGTAATCTTCACACCCAGCCGATTCTTCAACATCTCCATTCCCAAGTGATTGCCCTGTCCGATGCCTGAAGACCCATAGTTGAGCGAGCCAGGACGGGCCTTTGCCACCTTCTCGAGGTCCTCGAGACTTGTGATGCTGGAATCCGACGGGACCGCGACCACAAATGCCGATTCAGCCAGCTTCGCGATTGGCGTGAAGTCTTTGATCGGGTCGTAGCCGACCTTCTTGTAGACGTGAACGTTACTGGTGTGACTAGTGGAGACGATAAGCAGCGTGCGTCCGTCCGGATTCGCCTGGGCGACCTGTGCGGTCGCGATGTTTCCACCGGCTCCTGGACGGTTCTCTACGATGTATGTCCGCTTTTGCCTGACTCCGAGCTTCTCAGCCAGGATTCGAGCAAGGACATCGATATTTCCGCCGGGTGCCGATGCGACGACGATGCGAGTCGGTGCGCTTCCTGGATCGGCTGCCGCTCCCAATGCCGACAAACAGATGCCAGCAAGACATAGCTGCCGCCAAATATTCTTTGCCACGTGCCTCCTCCTAGTTCTCGATTTAATCTTCCCAACCATCGTTCGGTGGTTCAATCGTTTCCCACCCTGTCGTGGACGTTTGGGTTCATCTAAATTTGGTCTTTACCTACCGGTTTGTTACCTTTGGCGTAAACGTTCAGCGGAATCAGTCCTGCTGTATTGAATTCGCATACCGAAACGTTACGCGCGTGCGGAGGCAGGCTTAGAGGTCTACCGGGGCGTCGTTGAGTCTTGTCGTTTCCGGTCGTCAATGTGCACGGTAAAAAGTGCGCAAGAGCGGCCAGGAAAGAGCCGGCTTCCTGCGCAAAGGAGACCACCTGGAATCAAATTGCGTTTAGTCGCCTGGATTGAAGCCCAGGAGGGCCTTCGTTTCCAGATACTCCTCCAAGCCAAATACACCCACCTCTCTTCCGTTGCCTGACTGACGGTAACCGCCCATTGGGGCAACGTAGTTAGACGCAGCTCCGTTATAGAAGATGCGCCCCGCCCGCATACGCGCGGCAAGCTTGCGCGCACGTCCGGCGTCCGAGGAGAAGATGTACCCGCCCAGTCCGTACTTCGTTCCATTCGCGATGGCGACGGCCTCGTCTTCTGTACGGTAGGTAATCAACGACAACACCGGGCCGAAGATCTCCTCCTGCGCGATGGTCATGTCTGCTCGAACATCGGCGAAGATTGTCGGCTGGATGAAGTAGCCGCGATCCAGGTTGCCAGGTCGGCCAAGGCCTCCACATACCAATCGCGCTCCTTCTTCGATTCCGCGTTCGATGTAGCTTTGCACTCGCTCAAACTGCGGCCGATTCACTACGGGGCCAACTGTCGTGTCTGGACTTCGCGGATCGCCTACCCGTACCTTCTGCGCCTCGCGTTGCAGTAGGCCAATAAACTGCTCGGCTTGGCTCTCGTGGATCAGGATGCGAGTGGGCGAATGGCAGGACTGGCCCGTATTCGAGAACCCTCGGGTGACGTTATACCGAGCGGCTGCCTCGAGGTCTGCGTCCTCAAGAACGATATTTGCAGACTTCCCGCCGAGTTCCTGGCAAACGCGCTTGACGGTATCTGCGGCTGACTGAGCTACCAGAATCCCCGCTCTCGTCGAGCCGGTGAATGAAATCATGTCTACGTCCGGATGTCGGCTCAGTGCATCTCCGACTGTCGGACCATCGCCGTTAATGATGTTTACGACGCCGGCCGGTACCCCCGCGGCCGCCAATACCTCCCCAAGCARCAACGCGTCAATGGGCGTGTATTCACTTGGTTTTACCACTACCGTGCAGCCAGCGGCGATTGCGGAAGCAAGCTTCCCGCACAGTAGTTGGAGAGGCCAGTTCCAGGCTGTAATCAAAGCACACACACCAATTGGCTCTCGCAGGATCACGTTGTCGCCCATACGGCTCTCGAAGTCGTACTCGCGAAGCGTAATCACGGCCTGCTTAAAGGCCTGGAGGGCCGTGGTCGTTTGACCAGCAAGGGAAAGCGGAGCTCCCATCTCCTCGGAGATCGCACTCATGAGGTCGGTCTGCCTCGCCGCGAAGGCTTCGACGATCCGTTCAAGCAGGGCAATCCGTTCGGCCTTGGTTGTCACACTGAAAGATTCAAAAGCTTTCCGTGCAGCGGTTACTGCTCGATCAACGTCTTCAACTTCGCCAAGCCGCACGTTCGCGAACGGAATCTCAGTGGCCGGGTTGACCAGTTCAAAGCTGCGGGTTCCTACAGGCTCAACCCACTCTCCCCCGATGTAAAACCTATCAAACGTCTTCATACCTTCCTCTAACTGAATGGACACTCGAACTCTTAGACGGACATCCGCCCCGCGCAAGGCCAAGGCTGCTGGTTGTCGCGTCCGTCCACTTCACAACGCCTTCGAGCCTGGCTTGCCGACTACCTTCACAATACTCTACATTGGTTCCGTTGTACAATTCGGGTTCCAATCACCGAAACTTTCGTGCGCGACGCACAAGGTCGGAATGGCGCCCATGCGCGCAGTCAGTCACAGAGGAATTCTTCATCAGGAGACTTTATGCTTTGCATCGTGTTTTGCTGCGATCGAGAGGGGTCGGCGGAGCTTCGTAAAGAGCTTCAGGCTACTCATCGGAACTACTTGAATGATTGGAACGACAGGATCCCGGGACCGCAACTGGATGAACTCGGCAATGCGTTCGTAGGAAGCGTTTTCCTGCTTAACATCGACACCTATCAACAGGCAGAGGAATTCATCCGGAGCGAGCCTTACAACTCCGCCGGGGTGTTCGCCAGCGTGAAGATTCGTCGCTTAAGCAAGGGCCGGTTCAACGCGCACCTGTTCGACGCGCCGAGATAGCACTTCGCTTCGTGCTGCCCCGGTCCCTTTGTGCACCTTTAGGCTCGTGTCACCATCGGTCTACACGAGCCTTCTGCACCGTCGCTTCAGGCGCTAGAACTTGTGTCGAATGCCTGCAACTGCGCCGAATTGGTTAGCGCTGTTGGCCACCGTTCCGAAGCTTCCCAGGCCAAGTGTCGAGCCGTTCTTGTTCTTCGTGTAACCAACGTTTAGGTAGACGTCGGTACGCTTAGAGAATGYATAGTCGCTGGAGAGCACGAAGAACCAAGGGTCGGCACTGGCTCCAGAAAAATCTTGGTAATACGCTGCGGCGACGACGTTTAGCGGTTGGGTTACCTGGTATCTGACGCCGGTCCAGTATAGGTTCGAGCGTTGATTCGATCCGGCCCGCGCGCCCGGTAGGAGTGCGCCGTCTAGCGCTTTGGCCCAACGGTAGCCAGCGAAGAGCGTGGCATTCCCAATAGCGAAATTGCCGCCAACTACAGCACGGCGGGTGGTGGCGTCCGGCGTAGTGGTTCGAGTACCGGTGTTGATCTGGTCATATGCGGCCGTCACCTCCCAGTTCTGGCCCGTGTACGTCAGACTTCCTCCGATCTCCCGGCCAATCTTCGGACTTCCTGGCACTTCGCTCGCATTGTCTCGAGTGCTGTCAGCGCCGAAGCTATACATTGCGTTCGCTTTCAGGCCCCCGAATATGCCCACATACTTCACCGTGTTGTCAGCTCTAGCGGAGAAGGCAGCGTCCTGCACCAGAATGGAATACTTTGATGCGATCCACATCGGGTCCACGGTGCCGAAGATGTCGTAGAGCGCATTGGTCTGACGACCCAGGGTCAGCACACCCCATCCGCTCTGCAACCCCACGTATGCTGATCGACCAAACAGTCGGCTGTTCTGCGACGCGCGCCCAGTGTCAGACTCAAATCCACTTTCTAGTACAAAGAGGGATTTCAATCCGCCACCCAGATCTTCAGTGCCGCGCAGCCCCCAACGGGAGCCAGCCATATTGCCCGGCGTCATGCGGACGACGCTATTGTTGCCCTCCGTTTGGTGATTCGCATACTCTATCCCGGTGTCCACTACGCCATATAGCGTGACGCTGGATTGCCCATATGCGCTTCYGGCGCAAACCGATGCCACACCGGCGAACCATACAATCGCCTTACTTTTCATGTCTCCTCCTCTTGGGTTTTTCTACTCACAATGTCGATTCGGTACTTTTGCGTCCCGCCGGGCGGCTCTGTTTCGAACATCGGCATGAGTTCCATTTTTTCAAATGGCAAAAAAATGGGACGCCCGCCCTGAGGAGCGAGGCCGCCTCTCAAGGCATTGGTAACGTCCGTTGAAACGGCCCGGGTCTGGCTGCGTCGCCTAGATGCGATTCAGGATTCTTCCACCGTCCACGAGAAGCGACACTCCGGTAATGAAGTTGGCTTCGTCGGAAGCCAGGAACAGCGCCGCATTCGCAACGTCCCAGCCTGTACCCTGCCGGCCGAGGGGCACCTTYGCRTTTCGTTCCGCAGTGACCTGCTCTCGCGATTGCCCCCATTCCTTCACGCGCGTATCGACTGCCATCGGCGTGGCGATGAGCCCGGGCAGCACGCAGTTTGCTCGGATGCCGAAAGGTGCATTCTGGAGGGCCAACTGCTCTGTGAATGCAATAACGCCCGCTTTAGAGGCTTTGTAAGCGACGTAGGGATACTTTCCTACTGCGGCGGAAGATGATACGTTGACAATTACGCCAGACCGCTGCACACGCATGATTGCCACTGCGTGCTTGCATGCGAACACGGTGCCTCGGAGGTTGATCCGGCAGATGTTGTCGAAACCTTCCTCTGTGATCTCCATCAGATCTCTGTCTCCGCCCGCAATGCTGACGCCGACGTTGTTATGAAGTACGTCCAGGGAGCCCCACCGTTGCGCTGCATCAGTCATCACTCTCGCAAGATCTTCCTCTCGCGTCACGTCTGCGGAAGCAGCTACGCATTCGAGGCCTTCCGCAAGAATGATTGATGCGGTCTCTTGTGCGGACTCGATGTTCCGATCCACCGCCAGGACACGCGCGCCTTCACGTGCAAACCTGATAGCGGCTGCGCGCCCATTGCCTACGCCCTCTCCTGGACTTTGGCCAGCCCCGATTACGACGGCGACCTTGCCTTTCAGGCGCTCTCCAGAAGTACGGCCCAATGCAGATGCAATTTCGTTTCCCATTTCCTCTCCTAACCTTTAGCTTGCACCACTGACCAACTTACTGAAGTGACGCCACCGAGTGATGTCATCCTGGACCTGCTTGCGAAACGCCTGCGGTGCGCTAGTTCCCGGCTCCGCATACAGCTTGTCTCGCACTTGTGCGGCGACATCCGGCGATAAGGAGATGCGATTTATTGCGTCGTTCACCTTTCTCACGACGTCTTCCGGCAATCCGGCAGGTCCAATCATTCCGTAGTAGGTATAGGGATCAAGTCCTTCAAATCCCTTCAGTCCGGCTTCGGACACGCTAGGTACATCAGGAATAGCCTTGACGCGCCGCGTGCCGGTCACTGCCAACGCTCGAACCTTGCCACTGCTCAGGGCCGTAACCGCGCCTTGGACGGGCGCAATTCCGACTTGCACCGAGCCGGTGTACATCGCCTGGACGATATCTGCGTCTGCTTTGTACGGAACATGCGTCATCATCATTCCCGACACCTTGCTCATATACTCACCGGCCAGATGACTAGCGGATCCAATACCCGAAGAGCCGAAGTTCAGCTGCCCGGGATGCTTGGCCGAGTATGCGACCAGGTCGCGCAACGACTTCGCCGGTACGTCGTTGTTGACGATGATTACTCCTTGCGCCGTACCAACAAGGCCCACAAATGTGAAGTCCTTGACCGGGTCGTAGGGCAAGTCGTTGCGCACGCCCGGACTTTGCGATAGCGCGCTTCCTGTGCCCATATACAACGTATATCCGTCAGGCGCGGCTGCCTTCAAGGACCGGATCGCCACGATCTGACCAGCTCCTGGCTTGTTCTCGACCACCACCGGCGTCTTGAGTTCGACGGCGAGCTTCTGCGCGTAGAAGCGAGCGATCGCGTCTGTGGTACCACCAGCGGCAAAGCCGACCAGCAGACGAATCGGCCTCGAAGGGTAGACGTCAGCGAGTGCCGGGACACTGATGCTCACCAACGCCACCAACAACAGTGATCTACGGGTGACTGACGCCATGCCTTTTGCATTCTTCCTGTTATCCATTCTTTTTCCCCAGATGAGGACTGCTTGTTTCCGTGGCTACGCTACGGCAGACGCACCCATTGCTTTGAGTCTGATCTTGCCCGAACATTGCTTACTGTTTCGGCAGGTTGAGGTCGGTCACGAGTTTCCGTGTCTGGCTGACTTCCTTGGCTAGAAACTGGTTGAACTCAACTGTAGTCATCTGGGGCGTCTCTACCCCCTCGCCGTTCAGCCGCTCAGCCAGCGCTTTATTACTCAAGGCGCTCTTCAGAGCCTCCGAGAGGCGCTGAACGACCTCCTTGGGCGTGCCAGTTGGTGCTACAAGACCCATCCACGTGTAGTAGCTGTAACCCGGAACGCCCTCTTCCGCGAGGGTGGGAACATTAGGTAGCGCCGATATCCGCGCTGTCGAGGTAACTGCCAGCGCCTTGAGCTTTCCAGCAGTCAGATAGCCACGACTGCTCGAGTAGGCGTCGAAAATCATGTTTACGCGCCCACTCATGACATCAGGCATCGCTGGCCCGTTCCCCTTGTACGGGACATGGAGCAGTTGCAGACCGGCCTTTTGGTTGAACAGCGCGGCAGCAAAGTGAGGCGCGGTGCCGACGCCCGCGGAGCCATATGAGAGCGTGTTCGGATGACCCTTGGCACGCGCGACGAAGTCCCTGAGCGATTTGTCGGGTTGCTCCGGCGATACCACGACCAGGAATGGCGATCGTCCAACGAAGCCCACGCCGGTGAAGTCACGTGTCAAATCATAGCCCGGATCGTCCCGAATAACCTGCTGGAAAGCCATGGTGCCCGCCGAGCCTAGGAGGGTGTAGCCATCGGCTGCCGCTGACTTGGTCACGTTGATACCGATCAGGCCGTCCCCACCGGCTCGGTTCTCGACAATGACCGACTGCTTGAGGTTGGCTCCCATCTCCTTCGCGACAAGGCGGATGGTGAAGTCCAGCAGACCGCCTGGCGCGGTATTCACAACAATACGCACCGGACGATTGGGGAACGGGTCCGCGGCGAAGCTCGCAGAGGAGATTGCCAGTGCAATACCAGAAAAGGCCAGGGCCTTCACAATGGGGCGCTTCATGTAGTCTCCAAGATTTCATATTGGCCACCCATTTTCGAGTAGCTCCTTACCGCAGTGCTGGACTCCACAAGTCCTACTGCGTGAAACGAATACCGGACACGTCTTCGACGAGTCCCGCGACTTCCGCCACATCCGCCTTCTCGGCAGCAGCCACCGCCGCTTGTTCGTACAGGCAGCGCACCTGATTTGCCACGAACATCGGGGCGCCAACCTTACTTCCGAGCGCACAGGCCTTGCGCAGGTTGTCGGCGACCTCACGCAACGGTCTGACGGGGCTACGATCGCCGGCCAAAAGGGCGGGCAGGAGCGCACGCGACGCGCCACTCCAGCCGGAACTCGAGTTGATCACCGTCGAGATGTCTTGCAACCGCAAGCCGTAAGCGATACCAAGCGCGGTGCATTCATAGGTAACCAACTGCCCCAGCGCGAACATTGCGGCCTCCACAAGGGGAGCCACGGCGTTGGCATCCGATTCTGCTGACTGGCCCGCTCCCTCGTTCTCCGCGCTCGTCGGACCGATACATGTGGCGGCCATGTCTCCGATGACTCCGACCATGTCTTCGAGCTGGGAGCCCTGGCCAAGGGTATTGACCCCAACCTGCAACAAGCCACGCACGATGCTCGTAATCGGAAGCGGTACCTCAACCTCCATCCCAAGCATCATTGCCTGGGTAATATCCTTGAGCATCAGAGGAAGTCCAAACCGGGTGGAAGCCCTTCCCTCCACTAACGCAGGTAGCATCTTCTCCGTTACCTGACTCCGTCCGAGGCTTTCGTTCAGCTCTACAGCCATCCGCTCCAGGGGAAGCCCAGCCTTGATCCCCATGGCGACAATCTCAAGCATGCCAATTCGACCAGCACCATTCATGGCGTTGTTCACCATCTTCATGGCCTGGCCATCACCAATGCGGATGCCGCAGCGATGGATGGTACCGGCCATTGTGTCCAGCAACGGGCGTGCCTTCTCATAGACCCCGTCCGAGCCCGCGACCATAAGGGTGGCACTTCCACTCGCTACAATTTGCGGGCTTGCAGAAACCGCGGCATCCATCATCTCCACTCCAATTTCGGAGAGAAGCGAAGCAATTTTCCTG
>NZ_JBFTND010000167.1:0-16585 GCF_056397305.1 Cupriavidus sp. 05N40 | reverse complement strand
GGTCCAACCACGCTCCCCATGCCCGACGAACAGTCGCGTTTTCGCCGTCGGCTGCTGCTGTACTACGCCTTGTTCACCATCGGCCTGTTTGCCTTCATCGGCATGATGGGCCTGCTGGAGCGCTCCAGTGGCGATGCGCTCTGGCTCGGCTACGTCTTTCTCTTCGTCACGATCGCCATCTATGCATGCATCGGGCTGATCTGCCGCACCTCGGACCTCAATGAATACTATGTAGCCGGCCGCCGGGTACCCGCCATGTTCAACGGCATGGCGATCGCCGCCGACTGGATGAGCGCCGCGTCGTTCATCGGCCTGGCCGGCATCCTGTTCGCGTCGGGCTACGACGGGCTGGCCTATGTGATGGGCTGGACCGGCGGCTATTGCCTGGTGGCCTTCCTGCTCGCGCCGTATCTGCGCAAGTACGGCGGCTACACCATCCCGGATTTCCTCGCGGCGCGCTATGGCAACGGCAAGCCAGGCGGCAACATGCCGGTGCGCGCCATCGCCGTGCTGGCCGCGTCGCTCTGCTCCTTCGTCTACCTGGTGGCGCAGATCCAGGGGGTAGGGCTGATCGTCACGCGCTTTATCGGCGTGGAGTTCGCCGTCGGCGTGTTCTTCGGCCTGGCCGGCATCCTGGTCTGCTCCTTCCTCGGCGGCATGCGCGCGGTGACGTGGACCCAGGTGGCGCAGTACATCATGCTGATCGTGGCCTTCCTGGTCACGGTATCGATGATCGCGTGGAAACATCATCACGATGCGCTGCCGCAGCTCAGCTACGGCACGCTGTTGTCGCAGCTCGATGCGCGCGAGCGCAGCCTCGAACGCGATCCTGCCGAGCGGGCCGTGCGTGAGTTCTACCGCCAGCAGGCGATCCGGCTGCAGGAACGCATTGCCAGGCTGCCGCGGTCATTCGCCGAGGAGCGCGATGCGCTGTCCGCGCGCATGCAGGATCTGCGCTTGCGCAATGCGCCGCTGCGCGAGATCAAGGCCGTCGAGCGCGAGCGGGTGGAGTTTCCGCGCGACGCGGCGGCGGCCCAGCGGCAATGGAGCCAGCAGCGCGAAKAAGCGCTCGCGCGCAGCCAGCCTTCCACGCCTTCCACCGAGCCCTATCCCTCCGCCTCGGAAGCGGAGCGCAAGACCAAGCGCCTGAACTTCGTGCTGCTGGTGTTCTGCCTGATGCTCGGCACCGCCAGCCTGCCACACATCCTCACGCGGCTCTACACCACGCCGTCGGTCAAGGAAACGCGCAACTCGGTAGCCTGGGCCGTGTTCTGCATCGCATTGCTCTACGTCTCGGCGCCCACGCTGGCCGCACTTGTGAAGTACGAATTCTTCCAGCACCTGGTCGGCACGCCCTACGCCGAACTGCCCCAGTGGGTAGTGCAGTGGCGCAAGGTCGATCCGCCCGTGTTCGGCATCAGTGACGTCAACGGCGACGGCATCGTGCAATGGGCCGAGATCCTGATCCAGCCCGACATGATCGTGCTTGCGGCCCCCGAGATCGCCGGCTTGCCCTACGTGATCTCCGGGCTGGTCGCGGCCGGCGCGCTGGCGGCCGCGCTGTCCACCGCCGACGGCCTGCTGCTCACCATTGCCAACGCGCTGTCGCACGACGTCTTCTATCACATGGTCGACCGCGGCGCGAGCCACCAGCGGCGCGTCACCACCGCCAAGATCGTCCTGCTCGGCGTAGCGCTGTTTGCCTCCTACGTCACGTCGCTGCGTCCGGGCAATATCCTCTTCCTGGTCGGCGCGGCGTTTTCGCTGGCTGCCTCCAGCTTCTTCCCGGTCCTGGTGCTGGCCATCTTCTGGCGCCGTACCACCGCCGCCGGCGCCGTCGCCGGCATGGTCGCGGGGCTGAGCGTGGCGGTCTACTACATCTTCGTCAACTATCCGTTCTTCACGCGCATGACCGGCATCTTCGGCAACCGCTGGTTCGGGGTCGACCCGATCGCCTCGGGTGCCTTCGGCGTTCCCGCAGGGTTCGCGGTGGCGATCATCGTCAGCCTGCTGACGCCACGCAACGCGCCAGTGATCGACCGGCTCGTGACCTACTTGCGACGCGGCTAGCGGTCGCATCACGAAACACTGGATTTGCTGGACAAGTCTGCTATAATCGCCGACTTCCCGGAGAGATGGATGAGTGGTTGAAGTCGCACGCCTGGAAAGCGTGTATAGGTTAATAGCCTATCAGGGGTTCGAATCCCCTTCTCTCCGCCAGAATCTGGCAGACATGCTCGTCAATCGACATGTGGCATGTCCGTAAAAAAGGCCCGCAAGCAATTGCGGGCCTTTTTCTTTGGCTGGCTTTTCTTGCTTCGCCGCCCTTTGTATCAAGCCGGACAGCTCGGTGACTTGGCCGGCACTTCACCGTGCGCGTGCGGTAGGCAGCAAGAGCGGGCAACAAAAGCGGGCAACAAAAACAGGCAATAAAAAAGCACCTCCGCAAAGGTGCTTTGGTTTCTCACCGCAGGTGAGAGGGGGGATCCGAACCGGGTCGGCAAACGCACTAGGATCCGGTTCGGACTTTGCAGGCCCAATCGGCTTGCACGATCTCACTGCCTTGCTGGCCAGTTTGATCATTCTGCGACTTACCTTCGCTTGCTATGCGTGTCTCGGTCGGCAGGACTTCAGTATAGGTCGGCAGCGGCAGGGGTCAACCAGAGTTTCGGCGCACCTGGCCGCGCGGGGCTCGCATGCTACGATCCCGGGAAAGACCGGAAGAGACAAACGTGAGCCATGACATTGCCGCGCGCTTCGACGCGGAATACGCCCCGCGCATCGCACAGGCGATCGCCAGGTTGTTCGGACAGCGCATCCATGTGGAACTTGTGCAGGATGAGAGTCCCGCGCGGATTCGGATCTACGGCGAGCCGTTCGACGAGGCGCGGCGCTTCAGGCATCCCTTGAATGTCTACCTGTCCTGGGACGGCCTCGAGGTGGAGGCCCTGTTCGCGGCCGGCGGCGAGGTGAAGTTCGCGCACTATCTCGCGGCGCTGCCGGGCAAGATGCGCGCGTGGCAGGTGCCGCGGCAGATCGATTTCGGCACGCGTTCGCAGGCCGACCCGATGGTGCTGCTGGGCGGCCTCGATTTCGAGCACTGAACGCGGTCCCGCCCGCGCCGCCGCCCCGTGGCGCGGGCTCGTGCTACAGTGCCCGGATGCGTTCTCCGGAGGAGCATCATGTCCAAGGATTCCACGCCGCATCTGCAGGCGATCGTCCAGACCGCGCCGCAGGCCGGCCGTTACGTATGGGTGATCACGCTGGTTGATTTCGACGCGCGGCTGGTCAAGCGCAATATCGTTTCCGACGATACCTTCACAACCTCGGACGCCGCGCGCGTGGCTGGCGACGCCCAGCTCAAGGCGATGGCGGCGGACAAATAGCGGCCGCCCGCGCTACGGGCAAGCGCGCCCCGGGTGGTGGCCCGGGTTGCTCCGGCCGTGCGCGTACGGCGTGGGAGCAACGATGAACCTTTGCGATGCGTGCGCGCAGATCCGGCCGGGCTCTACCGGCGGCACCGGACATCCGCGGCTGCTGTTGACCGATACACAGCGCATCAAGCCGCGCGGCGAGCCCGCCATCACCTTTGCCACCTATACGTGCGCGGACTGCGGCTGCCGCTGGCGCCACGAGAGCGACAAGAACGGAAAGGGACCCGGCTGGTCCATGGAGCCCGCCTGACGCAATCTCCGGGCGGGGCGCGACATCGCTGCCTCGCCACCTTGCCGCCTTCCCGCCTTCCTGCCTTCCTGCCTCAGGGCGTCATCGCAGCGTAGACCGTGTTCCTGAACCACGCACGGTAGTACTCGCGCTGGCCTGGCGCCTGCATCATCCAGATGGCGACGGTCTTCTCTTGCGGATCGACCCAGAAGTAGGTGCCGCCGACCCCGCCCCAGTAGAAATCCCCGACCGATCCCGCCGTGGCCGGCCCGCCGGTGCTCAGGCGCGTGCCGAAGCCCAGGCCGAAGCCGTAGCCCGGTCCCGGCAGGTAAGCGGGTCCGCGCGCCTGCGATGCGAGGCGGATCGGGCCGAGATGGTCGGCGGTCATGTTGGCCACGGTCTTCGGCGACAGCAGCCGCACGCCATCGAGTTCCCCGCCGTTGAGCAGCATCTGCGCAAAGCGGAAATAGTCCGCCGCGGTCGATACCAGGCCGCCGCCGCCGGATTCGAGCCTGGGCGCGCGGCGGATATCGATCAGGCTGACCGCCACCTTGCTGTCGGGATCGGTGGCGAAGGGCTCGGCGATGCGGCCTTGCTGCGCCGCCGGCACCCAGAAGCCGGTGTCCTTCATCTGCAATGGCGCGAAGATGCGCTGCTGCAGGTGTGCGGCCAGTGTCTGGCCGGACACGCGTTCCAGCAGGGCGCCGAGCACGTCGGTGGAGCGACTGTATTCCCACGTCGTGCCGGGCTGGAACTGCAGCGGAACCTTGGCCAGGTGCGCAATGAACTCACCGTTGCTTTGCTCGGTGGCGTCCACGCCCGCGCGCTTGTATTCGTCCTTGACCAGGGACTTGCCGAACACGCCGTAGGTCAGGCCCGAGGTATGGCGCAGCAGGTCCTGCACGGTCATCTCGCGCTGCGCGGGCACCAGCCCGAGCTCCGGCTTGCCGGCCGCATCGGTCTTCTCCACGCCGACCTGCAGTCCTTTGAGTTCGGGCAGATACTTCGAGACCGGGTCGGCCAGTTGCACGCGGCCGTCCTCGACCATCATCATCACCGCAACCGAGACGATCGGCTTGCTCATCGAGTAGATTCGGRAGATGGCGTCCTCGCGCATCGGCACCCTGGCGGCGGCATCCTGCCAGCCGATGGCCTGGGTGCTGACGAGGTTGCCATTGCGCGCGAGCAGGTACACCGCGCCGGGAATGCGGCCCTGGGCCACGTCCGCGCGTACGCGCGCGCTCATGTTGTCGAGTTGCGGGGCAGAGAAGCGGGTGGTCAGCGGCGTGGCGTTCTGCGTGTTCTGCATGGAAGCCGGCGTGGCGCAAGCGGCCAGCACCGCCGCCGCCAGCACGGGCAAAGTGCTTCTGATCATTTGTCTCATCCTTTGTCTTGTTGTTGTATTTGGCTACGCTTTGCCGAAGGGCTCGATTCCGGCAAAGGCATCGTGATCATCGCACGCGTGGCGACGCGCGTGTATCAAGGCTCACCCGGATCGGCCGGCGTGCCATGCTACGATCCGGACAACGTATTGGAGGTGAAGATGGCAAAGCACGTGTTCTCACGTAGCCAGTACCTGGCGATCCTCAACGAAAGCCTGAAGAATGATCCGCGCTGGCAGCCCGGCATGGCCTTCGTCTTCCTGCCGCCTGGCGCCGACGCGGCCAGTGCGAGCGGGGTGGGATGCACCGGGCCCGCGTCCGCGCTGCCGGTGTTTGCGGAGATCGAGCGCGTGGCCGCCGACCTGATCGAAGTGCGGGGCGAGGAATAGCCGGTGCGCTAGGCCCCGGGACATTGCCGGCCGTGGCCGGCGCCGACCTGCGTACAATACCGCCCCAGACTGACTCTAGCGGAACATGCCGTGAAAAAGACCGACCTCGAAAAGAACAAAGCGCTGAAGCTCGCCAATAGCCTGAAGCTGTCCTCGGCCGCGCACGGCGTGCGCGAAGCCGGCCAGGCCAAGATCGATCGCCGCGAGCAGCGCCGGCTGGACCAGGAGCAGGGCCTGGTGCCGTTCGCCTGCAAGCTCGACGGCGAGATCGTCAAGCGCCTGCAGGCGCTGGCGCCCGCCCACCCGGGTGGCATGAGCGGGCTGCTGAAGGAAGCGCTCGAACGCGGATTGCCCGCGTCTGCCTGAGATTCATCGCCGATGTTGGTCGCCGGTGCAGCCATTGATGTGGCTGGCATCGCAGGATGCGTGCCGGTGATGTGACGCATCGGGCGCCATGACCGGCCGGCGCCGGTTGCCCGTCAGGCGTTGCAAAGCAAAACGCCCGCTGTAGCCAGCGGGCGTTTTGCTTTTGTTGCTGTTGTCTCTTGCATGTCTTCTTGCCTTGCGCGCGAAGACGCCTCATGGTTCCCGTTGCATCAATGCACGAACAGCCAGATCAGCAGCAGCACGAAGGCCGGGACACCGAGCAGCCAAGCGAGGATATAGGGCATGATTTCTTTCCTTTCTATCGCTGTTTTCCACGGTTCCAATATAGGGAGCGGTCAACGCGCGCGATGTCCGGCGACTTCCCCTTGCGCTGTAGGACGGGACTGACCTGGCAGGGATGACGGAACGTGGGCGCAGGCGATCGCCGAGAGCAACCGAGAGCAATTGCCGGAACGGTCCGGCAGCGGCGCGCGGCGTGGCAAGGGCTGGCGGGAAAGGCGAAGGGGGAAGGGGGAAGGGGAGAGCAGAGGGGGAAAGGGCGCGCGTGGCAGGGGTGGCGCCATCGCGCGGGCAATGACGGCGCTCAGGCCGTCATCCCGGTGTGACTGCCGGAATCCTGCTGGCAGCCTGCTGGCAAAGGGCGTTCAGGCCTCTTCGCCATCCTCTGACTCGAGGAAATCGCGGCGCTGCAGCCAGTTTTCGATGGCTTCGTCGCAGACTTTCTTGAGCTTGTTCTTGTCCGGCAGGTTGTCGAACAGCTCGAAGTTCACCAGCGCCAGGCCGGCGTCGGTGATGTAGAACAGCCGGCCAGGCTCGTCGTAATGCACGATACGCCCGTCGATGCCGCTTTCTTCGCTGTCGGCCGGCATGTCTTCCAGTTCCACCACCCGGCAGGTGAAGCGCGGGGTGCGGGTATGGGTCAGATATTCAAACTCGTCATGCATCACCTCGCCGCCCTTGGGCGTGAAGATGGCGAAACCCCAGATAAAGCGGGGCATCGGCAGATCGGACAGATCATCAATCTCGTCCATGGTGTTCTCCCTGATTCGATAACCCGCATTATCGCTCACCGGGGGCCCGCGCGAACAATGTTATGCAGCGGAGCGCCTATTTCACGGCCTTGCAATTGGCATAGACGGGGGGCGCATCGTCGCCTTGCGTCAGGTCCTGGAGCCTGCCTTCGTCGCCCTTGGTGATCCATTGATGGATGCCGTGCGAGTAGCGGGCGCCGGAGCCGGTCAGCACGCTGACGAACAGCAGCGGCTTGCCGTCGAGCCGCACGATGGCGATCTGGTTGTCGGGGCTGTTGAAGTAGCGCGCGGTGAGCCGCTTGCCCGCGTCGCACTGGTAGTGCACGGTGACAGGCGCGTCGAAACGCACACCGTCGATGGCGGGTTTGGCAGCCGCCGGGAAGGCGGCCACGCCAACGGCGCCGGCCAGCGCGGCGGCCGCGAGGCAATGCCTGGGAGGACGCAGCGGCATGGAGGCTCCTGGTTGCGGTGGCGTGCGCGCGTCAGGACAGCATATAGCCGCTGGCCAGCGAGCGGAAGCTCTCCACTTCCGCGGCCTGCCAGGCCGCGTCGTGGCCATGCTCTTCGGCCAGGATCGCCGCCACGCGCGGCGCAGCCGCAATGGCGGCGCCGGCTTCGAGGAACAGCGCGCGGTTGCGTCGCGCCAGCACATCTTCCACGCGCCGTGCCAGCTCGTAGCGCGCGGCGAAGCGTACATGGGCGGCGCTCAGGCCGGAGCCCGGCACGAGGATTTCCTCCTTGCCGGGGAGGGCGCGCAGCATGCCGAGTTCATTGCCGTAGTAGCGGTCGGGCGAACTGCCGCCGGGGGCCGGCAGGTCCGCGGGCAGGCCCTTCGCGCCGTGCAGCTGCAGCTCGCCGGTCACGCATGGCGCCGCGGGCAGCATCTGGCGCTGGATCGCGGTGCCGACCACGTCCTCGGCCATCTTGCGGTAAGTGGTCCATTTGCCGCCGGTGACGGTGATCAGGCCGGCCTTGGACACCAGGATGGTGTGCTCGCGCGAGAGCGAAGCCGTGGAGGCTTCGCCGGTGGCCTTGACCAGCGGACGCAGGCCGGCCCAGACGCTGGTCACGTCGGCGCGGGTCGGTGTGCGCGACAGGTAGCGTGCCGCGGTCTCCAGGATGAAATCGACATCGTCGGCCCCGGCGCGCGGTTCCAGCGGCAGGTCCTTGCGCGGCGTATCGGTGGTGCCGACGATGGTGTGGCCGTTCCAGGGCACCACGAACAGCACGCGGCCGTCATCGGTCTTGGGAATCAGGATGGCCCGTTCGCCCGGCAGGAAGCTGCGCGGCAACGTCAGGTGCACGCCCTGGCTGGGCGCCACCATGCCGCGCGCCTGGCCGTCTTCCATCTGGCGGATGGCATCCACCCACACGCCGGTGGCGTTGACCACGCAGGATGCCTTGAGGTCGAAGCTGGCGTCGCCCAGCACGTCCTTGACGGTGACGCCGTCGATCACGCCGTTCTTCTGCGACAGCCCGCTCACGCGCAGGTAGTTGATGGCGGTGCCACCCACGTCGAACAGCGTGCGCATCAGCGCGATGGCGAGGCGGGCATCGTCGAACTGGCCGTCGAAGTACAGGTTGCCGCCGCGCAGCGGCCGCCCGCCCACGTGCTCGGCCAGCGTCGGCGCGGCGGCCAGCGTCTCGCGGTGGTTCAGCCAGCGGCTGCCGGACAGGTTGAGTCCGCCGGCCAGCATGTCGTAGACCTTCAGGCCGATGCCGTAGAAGGGCTGGTCGAACAGCTGGTAGGCCGGCACCACGAAGCCCAGCGGCCACACCAGGTGCGGCGCGTTGCGCGCCAGCAGGCCGCGTTCGTGCAGCGCCTCGCGCACCAGGCTGATATTGCCCTGCGCCAGGTAGCGCACGCCGCCGTGGACCAGCTTGGTGGCCTTGCTCGAGGTGCCCTTGGCGAAGTCGGCGGCTTCCACCAGCAGCGTGCGGTAGCCGCGCGAGGCGGCGTCCACCGCGGTGCCGAGACCGGTGGCGCCGCCGCCGATGACGATCACGTCCCACTTGGGCTCGCGCTCGAGCGTGGCGAGCAGCGCGGCGCGGTCTGGCGGGAGGGTGGGGGAGAACAGTTTCTGCATGATTCCTTGTTCGATGCGAATGCGCTTGGCGCGGGTGCTGCTATCTATGTGTGTGGTGCCGTCCGGCGGGGGCTAGGTGCCGCTGCCGGGCCTTCAATGCGTGGTGCGCGTCGGCGCGCCGTCTTCGCGCGCCCAGTCGCGCGCGCGTTCCACCGCGCGGTGCCAGCGCCACAGCTGGTAGGCGCGCGCGTCGGCGCCGAGATTGGGTTCGAAGCGGTGCTCCACCTGCCACTGGCTGGCGATTTCCTCTTCGCCGCTCCAGTAGCCGGTGGCCAGGCCTGCCAGGTAGGCCGCGCCCAGCGCGGTGGTCTCGGTCACGCGCGGGCGCACCACGGCCGTGCCCAGCAGGTCGGCCTGCATCTGCATCAGCAGGTCGCTGCGCGAGGCGCCGCCGTCCACGCGCAGCTCGGCCAGCGAGATGCCGGCATCCTTCTGCATCGCATCCAGCACGTCCACGCTCTGCAGCGCGATCGACTCCAGCGCTGCGCGCGCGATATGCGCCCGTCCGGTGCCGCGCGTGATGCCCACCAGCGTGCCGCGCGCGAACGGGTCCCAGTGCGGCGCGCCCAGGCCGGCGAAGGCCGGCACCAGCACCACGCCGCCGGTGTCGTCGCACTGGCGCGCCAGCGGCTCCACCTCCGGCGCGCTGTTGATGATCTGCAGCCCGTCGCGCAGCCACTGGATGGTGGCGCCGCCCATGAACACGCCGCCTTCCAGGCAGTATTGGGTGCGGCCCGCGGCCGGCGCGTCACCGCCCAGTTGCCAGCCGACGGTGGTGAGCAGGCGGTTGTGCGAGGCGACCGGCTGCGCGCCGGTGTTCATCAGCAGGAAGCAGCCGGTGCCGTAGGTGTTCTTGGCCATGCCGGGCGACAGGCAGGCCTGGCCGTAGGTGGCGGCCTGCTGGTCGCCGGCGATGCCGGCAATGGGGATCTCGGCGCCGAACCAGCGCAAGGCCGTGCGCGCCACCTCGCCGCTGGAGGGCACTATCTCGGGCAGCAGGCTGCGCGGGATGTCCAGCAGGCCGAGCAGGGCGTCGTCCCACGCAAAGTCATGGATATTGAACAGCAGCGTGCGCGACGCGTTGGAGACATCGGTGACGTGGCGCTGGCCGTCGGTGAGCTGCCAGATCAGCCAGCTGTCCACGGTGCCGAAGGCGAGTTCGCCGCGCGCCGCGCGTTCGCGCGCGCCCTCGATGTTGTCCAGCATCCAGCGCAGCTTGGTGCCGGAGAAATAGGCGTCGATGATCAGTCCGGTCTTGTCGCGGAACAGGTCGCCATGTCCCTCGGCCTGCAGCGCCTCGCACATCGGCGCGGTACGACGGTCCTGCCACACCAGTGCGCGGCCGACCGGCTCGCCGGTCTTGCGGTCCCACAGCACGGTGGTCTCGCGCTGGTTGGTGATGCCGATGGCCTGCACCTGGCTGGCGGCGACGCCGGCATCGCCCAGCACTTCGTGCGCCACGGCCAGCTGCGACTGCCAGATCTCGTAGGGGTCGTGCTCGACGTGGCCGGGGTGCGGGTAATATTGCCGGAATTCGCGCTGCGCGACCCGCACCACGTTGCCGGCGTGGTCGAACAGGATGGCGCGCGAGCTGCTGGTGCCCTGGTCCAGCGCCAGCACGTAGCGTGGCTGGCCCGGGGTTTGCCCCGGCGGCGGGTTTTGCTTCATGCTTTTTTTCCTGGATGCATTTTCGCGGGCGCGCCGTGGCGGCCGCCCGAAACATTCATGTCCGATACCTTGCCCGAAAGCGGGCGCCGCGACGCTGGCGCCCCGACCCTCTCACGCATCGCCGGCGCGCTGGCGGCGCGCAGCCGCTTCGACGCCGGCGCCCATCTCAGGCTGACCGTGGACGGCCGGCACGTAGGCTGGCTGCCGCGCCTGCATGCGCGGATCCTGCGCGCGCAAACCGCCGTGCCAGCGGTACTCGGGGAAGCGCCGGACGGCGGCGCAGCGCTGCTGCCCGGCTGCACGGAGCCTGCCGCGCGCAGCGCCGCGCTGGCCACGCTGGCGCGCTGGCTGGCGGACGCCGGCCATGTGCGCGGCTGGCGCGATGAATTGTTTGCGGTGACGCCGGCGCTGGAGGCGCCCGCGTTCGCGGTGATCGAGCGTGCCGCCGCGCGCTTTCTCGGCTTGCTGACTTTCGCCTCGCACATGAACGGCGTGATCGATGGCGAGCGCGCGTTGTGGATCTCGCGGCGCAGCGCCGCCAAGGCGGTCGACCCCGGCATGTGGGACAACCTGGTGGCCGGCGGCATGCCGCACGGCAGCGATCCGCTCGCCACGCTGGTGCGCGAGTGCGACGAGGAATCCGGCATCCCGCCTGCGCTGGCGCGGCGCGCCGAGGCGCACGGCGTGATCGAAGTGCTGCGCGAGATCCCGGAGGGCGTGCAGTGGGAAGCCGTGTACGTGTACGACCTGTTGCTGCCCGCGGACTTCGTGCCGCATAACCGCGACGGCGAAGTGGCCGAGCACCGGCGTATCGAGCCCGAGGCATTGCTTGCTATCATGGCGGATGGCGCCATGACCGTCGATGCGACGCTGGTGACGCTGGATACGCTCAAACGCCGCGGCTGGGGCTGCGGCGGGAGCGCACCCGGCACCCACCGCGCATGATCGGCGCGCACTCGACAGAACAACACACGATGAGCAATACCGGATTCATTCTCACCATTTCCTGCCCGGATCAGCCGGGCATCGTCCATGCCGTTTCTGGGCTGCTGTTCCAGCACGGCTGCAATATCGTCGATTCCGACCAGTTCGGCGATGAGTTCACCGGCCGCTTCTTCATGCGCGTGCATTTCACGCCGAGCGCGGGCGGTCCCGACCTGGCCACGCTGAAGGCCGCCTTCGCGCCGGTGGGCGACCAGTTCGGCATGCAGTGGGAATTGTTCGACGCCAGCGTCAAGCCGCGCGTGATGATCATGGTGTCCAAGATCGGCCACTGCCTCAACGACCTGCTGTTCCGCGCCAAGGCCAGCGGCCTGCCGGTCGAGATCGCCGCCATCGTGTCGAACCACCGCGATTTCTACCAGCTGGCCGCGTCGTACGACATCCCGTTTTTCCACCTGCCGCTGATGAACGCCTCGGCCGAGCAGAAGGCCGCGCAGGAAGCCAAGGTGTTCGAAGTCGTGCGCGACCAGAACATCGACCTGGTGGTGCTGGCGCGCTACATGCAGGTGCTGAGCGACGACCTGTGCCGCAAGCTGGCCGGCCGCGCCATCAATATCCACCACTCCTTCCTGCCCAGCTTCAAGGGCGCCAAGCCCTACTACCAGGCGCACGACCGTGGTGTGAAGCTGATCGGCGCCACCGCGCACTACGTCACGGCAGACCTGGACGAAGGCCCGATCATCGAGCAGGAAATCGAGCGCGTGGACCACAGCATGGATCCGGAGCAGCTCACCTCGGTGGGGCGCGACGTGGAGTGCGTGGCGCTCGCGCGCGCCGTCAAATGGCACGCCGAGCACCGTATCATCGTGAACGGCCACAAGACGGTCGTCTTCAAGTAAGGCCCCCGGTGCGTGCCCGGCGCGACATGCGCGGGCATCGCCCGAGCCGGTGACGCCTGCAGGGCGCATCGGTGGGCGCGCCAGCGGGCGCACCAGCGGGCGCACCAGCACGCGCGGCAAGCCGCCGCGTTCAGTCCTGCGCGACCACACAACGCACTCCGCTGTCTTCGAGCATGCGCTCGAATGGTGACTTGAGCGGCTGGTCGGTAAACAGCCTGTCGATCTCCGACAGGTGCGCCAGCTCCACCATGGCCTGGCGGTTGAACTTGCTGGCATCGGCCGCGAGCCAGATCTCGCGCGAATGCTCGATGATGGTCCGCGCGACCTTCACTTCGCGAAAGTCGTAATCGCGCAGCGTGCCGTCGGCCTCGATGCCCGAGATGCCGATCAGGCCGATATCCACCTTGAACTGGCTGATGAACTCCACCGTGGCCTCGCCCACGATGCCGCGGTCGCGCGAGCGCAGCACGCCGCCGGCCACGATCACCTCGCAATCGGGGTTGTCGGCCAGGATGTTCGCCACGTTGAGGTTGTTGGTGATCACGCGCAGGCCGCGGTGATGCATCAGCTCGCGCGCGATCTCTTCGACCGTGGTGCCGATGTTCAGGATCAGCGAGCAGCCTTCCGGGACCTGGCTGGCCACGGCGCGCGCGATGCGCGCCTTGCCTTCGGCGTTGAGCACCTGCCGCTGCCGGTAGGCGATATTTTCCACCGTGGAGCCGTCCACGCGCACGCCGCCATGGAAGCGCGCCAGCATGCCGTTCTCGGCCAGCAGGTTGACGTCGCGGCGCACGGTCTGCAGGGTCACCCCGAACTTGCGCGCAAGCTCGTCGATGGAAGCGAAGCCCTGGCTGCGTACCTCTTCGAGCAGGGCGGTCTGGCGTGGATTCAGCGTCATGCCGGCATTCTAGTTCAAACAGAAACGAAAACAAATGATGCGGTGCATGATTGTTTTATGTTCGTTTATGCACTAAAACGAGCGGGAAGCAAGGATTTGTGCGTCTGCATCATCGTCGTACAGGTGATGCGGCAGACACTTGGTGAGCATTCGAATTCCGGAGACTCGATGCAGCTCAGATTGGAAGGCATCGCCCAGCAGGCTGGTTCGCAGGCGTATCTGTATCCGATGTCGCTGGTGCCCGTGGCGGGCGCAGTGACCATCTTGCTGGGGGCCACCCAGGCCGGCAAGACCTCCCTGATGCGGGTCATGGCGGGACTGGACCGGCCCAGCGCCGGGCGCGTCGAAGTGGACGGCGTGGACGTGACCGGCGTGCCGGTGCGCGAGCGCAACGTCTCCATGGTCTACCAGCAGTTCATCAATTATCCATCCCTGACGGTCTTCGACAATATCGCCTCGCCGCTGCGGTTGCGCCGCGCCAAGGATATGGATGCGCAGGTACGGGCGCTGGCGGCGCGGCTGCATATCGAGCATCTGCTCGAGCGCTATCCCGCTGAACTGTCCGGCGGGCAGCAGCAGCGCGTGGCGCTGGCGCGCGCGCTGGCCAAGGGCGCGCCGCTGATGCTGCTGGACGAGCCGCTGGTGAACCTGGACTACAAGCTGCGCGAGGAACTGCGCGAGGAACTCACGCAGCTGTTCGCGCACGGCGATGCCACCGTGATCTATGCCACGACCGAGCCTGCCGAGGCGCTGCTGCTGGGCGGCCATACCGCGGTGCTGGATGCCGGCGAGCTGCTGCAGTACGGACCCACGCCCGAAGTCTTTCACTATCCTGCCTCGCTGCGCGTGGCGCGCGCCTTCAGCGATCCGCCGATGAACCTGATGTCCGGCGAGCTGAAAGCCGGCACCGTGGCCCTGCAGGGCGGCATTGCGTTGCCGCTGCCGGAAGCCGCGGGCCACGGCGGCCCGGTGACTGTCGGCGTGCGCGCCGGCGCCTTGCGGCTCGATGCCGTGCCCGGCACGGTGCCGCTCGCCGGCAAGGTGGCGCTGGCCGAGCTGTCGGGCTCCGACACCTTCGTCCACCTGGACTCGCCGGTGGGCAACCTGGTGGCGCAGTTTCCCGGGGTGGTGGATCTGCAGCTCGGCGCGCCGCTCACGCTGCATCTCGACCCGACCCAGCTTTACCTGTTCGATGCCGCCGGCAAGCGCATCCACGCGCCCAGCCGGCCGCTCCGGGTGGCGACGCCGGTGACCGCGGGGCAGGGAGCCTGACATGGCGCGCATCGACCTCGACCTGTCCCATTCCTACCGGCCGGACCCGCAGTCGGACGAAGACTATGCGCTGCTGCCGCTGAAGTTCAGCTTCGACGACGGCGGCGCCTATGCCTTGCTGGGGCCGTCCGGCTGCGGCAAGACCACCCTGCTCAATTGCATTTCCGGCTTGCTGCGCCCCTCGCACGGCACCATCACCTTCGACGGGCGCGACGTGACCGCGGCCACGCCGCAGGCGCGCAATATCGCCCAGGTGTTCCAGTTCCCGGTGATCTACGACACCATGACCGTGGGCGAGAACCTGGCCTTCCCGCTGCGCAACCGCGGCGTGGCGCCGGCCCAGGTCAGGGAGCGGGTGGGCCGCGTCGCGGAAATGCTGGATCTCTCCTCGTCGCTGGACCGGCGCGCCAGCGGGCTGGCGGCCGACGCCAAGCAGAAGATCTCGCTGGGCCGCGGGCTGGTGCGCCAGGACGTCTCCGCGATCCTGTTCGACGAGCCGCTCACGGTGATCGATCCTCACCTGAAATGGCAGTTGCGCCGCAAGCTCAAGGAGATCCACCACGAGTTCCGCCTCACGCTGATCTACGTCACCCATGACCAGACCGAGGCGCTCACCTTCGCCGAGCAGGTGCTGGTGATGTCGCGCGGCAAGGCGGTGCAGGTGGGCTCGGCCGATGCCCTGTTCGAGCGCCCGGCGCATACGTTCGTGGGCAACTTCATCGGCTCGCCGGGGATGAATTTCCTGGCCGGGTCGTGGCGCGACGGTGCCCTCGAGATCGCCGGGCGGCGCTATATGCCGGAGTTCTCGTCCACGACGGCGGCGGCGCTGCAGGCGGCCGGCGGCTTCAAGGTCGGCGTGCGCCCGGAGTACCTGCGCCTGGCCGCGGCCACCGATCCGCAGGCGGTGCCCGCGCGCGTGGAGCGCGCACAGGACATCGGCACCTACTGGCTGGTCACCGCCACCGTGCAGGAGCCCGGCGGCGAGCCCGCCATCATCCGCGCGCGGCTCGGCAACGAGGCCGCCGGGCTGGCGCAGGGCCAGACCGTGTGGCTGTCCGTGTTCAACCGTCATACCTGTTACTACGTCAACGAGGAGCTGGTGGCATGAGCACGCTGAAGCCCGTCAACCAGAAGGCCTGGCTGCTGGTGATCCCGGTGGTGCTGTGCGTGGCGTTCTCCGCCATCCTGCCGCTGATGACCATCGTCAACTACTCGGTGCAGGACATCATTTCGCCCGAGCGGCGCGTGTTCGTCGGCACCGAGTGGTTCCGCACCGTGCTGCGCGACGGCGAGCTGCACGATGCGCTGCTGCGCCAGCTCGGCTTCTCGCTCGCCGTGCTGGCCGTGGAGATCCCGCTGGGCATCCTGCTGGCATTGTCGATGCCGGCCAGGGGCTGGAAGGCCTCGGCGGTGCTGGTGGTGATCGCGCTGTCGCTGCTGATCCCGTGGAACGTGGTGGGCACCATCTGGCAGATCTTCGGGCGCACCGACATCGGCCTGCTAGGCGCGGCGCTTGCCGGCATGGGCTTCGACTACAACTACACCGGCAGTGCGCTGGACGCCTGGGTCACGGTGCTGGTGATGGACGTGTGGCACTGGACGCCGCTGGTGGCGCTGCTGTGCTACGCCGGGCTGCGCGCGATCCCCGACGCCTACTACCAGGCTGCGCAGATCGACGGCGCCTCGCGCCTGGCGGTGTTCCGCTATATCCAGCTGCCCAAGCTGCGCGGCGTGCTGATGATCGCGGTGCTGCTGCGCTTCATGGACAGCTTCATGATCTACACCGAGCCCTTCGTGCTGACCGGCGGCGGGCCGGGCAACGCCACCACCTTCTTGTCACAGTACCTGACGCAGAAGGCCGTGGGCCAGTTCGACCTGGGCCCGGCCGCGGCGTTCTCCATCGTCTACTTCCTCATCATCCTGCTCATGTGCTTCATCCTCTATAACTGGATGCAGCGCGCGGGCAC
>NZ_JBFTND010000166.1:0-39560 GCF_056397305.1 Cupriavidus sp. 05N40 | reverse complement strand
GAACCACAGGCCCCACCACGAAACCTCCAGCCTCAGTAACACTGTTCGGCTCTGCCCCTGCCGGCCAGGCAGTCCGCTTTCTTTGCCTACTTTCTTTTCGGAAAAAAGAAAGTAGGTCGCTCCGGGGGAGCGAAAGCCTTTGACTTTGACTTTGAAGCTGACGTTGACGTTAAGACCTTGACTTTGATGTCAAAACCTATCGACCTCAAAACACCACCCCCCGCCAAAACCATAAAAAATCAAATAACACAAACTCAACGCGCCTCAACAAACCCCAATACAGTCTCCAACATCACCCGCAACGCGGGCTGGATCCGCGTAGCCAGYGCCTCCTCATAAGCAAACGGATAAACCTCACTCATATACGCCGACTGCGTCAGCTCCAGCTGCACGGCATGCACGCCTTGCGCGGGCGCGCCGTACTGGCGGGTGATATAGCCGCCCTTGTAGCGCCCGTTCAGCACCGCGGTGTGGCCCGGCACGGCGCTGGCGATGTCCAGCAACTGGCTGGCGAGCTCCAGGTCGCAGCTCGCGCCGTCGGCGGTGCCGAGATTGAAGTCCGGCAGCTTGCCCTCGAAGAAACGCGGCAGCACCGAGCGGATCGAATGCGCGTCCCACAGCGCGATGGTGCCGTGCTCGGCCTGCAGGCGGGCGAGTTCCGCGCGAATGGCGGCGTGGTACGGTTGCCAGACAGCTTCGCGGCGCGCGGCGATCTCGTCGTCGGTGGGCAGGCTGCCGTCGGCGTAGACCGGGGTCTTGTCGAAGGTATCGACCGGGCACAGGCCGGTGGTGTCCTGGCCGGGATAGAGGTTGGCGTTGTCGGGCGGGCGGTTCAGGTCCACCACGTAGCGCGAGTGCGTGGCCACCAGGATGGAGGCGCCGAGTTCGCGCGCGAAATCGTAGAGACGCTCGAGGTGCCAGTCGGTATCGGGCACGGTGCGCGCCTCGGCCGTGAGGCGGCCGGACACGGAGGCAGGCAGATGGGTGCCGACATGCGGCATCGACACCAGCAGCGGGCGGGTGCCGCGATGGAGCATGAAGGCGGGGGTATCGGTCGAGAAGGACATATCGTATTGTTTGCTGCTTGATGTTGCCGTTGGGTCCGATCCTGTGCCGCCCGCTTGCGCGCCAGAAGCTTGTAGCGTCAAGCATCGGCACGCGAGGCGGCGCCGGGATTCAGTCGGTCAGCAGGCTGGCACGGGCAGCGGCGAAACGCTCGCCTGACTGCGCCTGCAGGGGGTGAGCGCCATGCTGCACCCGGATGCGGCCGGCGGTGCGGACTTCCGCTAGTGTCTCATGCCCGTGGCTGGCGAACACATGGACCGCCAGCGCCTGGCTGCCGGCGAGGCCGGCCAGGGCCGGATGCGCGCCGTCGAGCACGGCGAAGTCCGCCTGCTGCCCGACCGCCAGCGCGCCGATGGCACGGCCAGAAGCGCGCGCGCCGCCGGCCGCGGCGTCGAGGTAGAGACGGTCCGCCACCTGGCGGTGCGTCTCGGATGCCAGCACATTGCGGCGCTGCAGGCCGAGGCGCTGGCCGTACTCGAACAGCCGCAGTTCTTCCGCCACGCTGACGCTGGCGTGGCTGTCCGAGCCGATGCCCCACACGCCGCCCTGCGCCAGGTAGGGCGCGGCCTCGAACACGCCGTCGCCGAGATTGGCCTCGGTGGTGGGGCAGATGCCGGCCACCGCGCCGCTGTGCGCCAGGCGCCGCCGTTCGTCCCAGTCCATGTGGGTGGCGTGCACCAGGCACCAGCGCGCGTCGACCTCGGCATGGTCGAGCAGCCAGGCCACCGGGCGCGTGCCGGTGAGCGTGATGCATTCGTCCACCTCGCGCTGCTGCTCGGCGATATGGATATGCACCGGGGCGTGCGCGTCCATCGCGTGCAGGCCGGCCACGGCTTCGGCCAGGCTTTGCGGCGGCACCGCGCGCAGCGAGTGCGGGGCCAGCCCCAGGCGCGCCTGTCCGTGGCAATGCGGAGCCAGCCGTGCAAGCAGGTCGAGCATGGCGCCGGTCTCGTGCAGGAAGCGGCGCTGTTCGGCCAGCGCGGGCTTGCCGCCGAAGCCGGCGCTCTGGTACAGCACCGGCAGCAGCGTGATGCCGATGCCGGCATTGTGTGCCGCGCGCAGCAGGCGCAGCGACATCTCGGCGGGATCGGCGTAGGGCTTGCCGTCCTCGGCGTGATGCACGTAGTGGAACTCGCACACGCTGGTGTAGCCGGCGCGCAGCATCTCGATATAGAGCTGCGTGGCGATGGCTTCCAGCGTGTCGGGCGAGAGCCGCAGCGCGAACTGGTACATCAGCCTGCGCCAGCTCCAGAAGGAGTCGCTCTCGCCGCTGTCGCCGGCCGCATCGCTGCGGTACTCGGTCAGGCCGGCGAAGCCGCGCTGGAAGGCGTGCGAATGCAGGTTGGGCATCCCGGGCAGCACCGGGCCGGCGGCGCGCGGCACGCCCGCCGCGGCAACGGCACCGGCCTGCACGGTGGTGAGGCGGCCGCTGTCATCCCATTGCAGCAGCACGTCGCGCGCCCAGCCCTGGGGCAGCAGCGCCTCGGCGGCAAACAACTGGCTGGCGCTCATGCCTGGGCTCCCTTGGCCGGATAGACGCGGCCTTGCCGCACCACCGCCGCGGCCGGATTGCGGCCGAACCAGTAAGCCAGCTCGGCGGGAGAGTCGACCTGCCACAGCACGAAATCGGCGGCGCGCCCGGCCGCCAGCAAGCCATGCCGGTCGGCCGCGCCCAGTGCGCGCGCGGCATGCCGCGTGACGCCCGCCAGCACTTCCGGCACGGTCATCCTGAACAGGGTGCACGCCATATTCATCATCAGCAGCAGCGAAGTGACCGGCGAGGTACCGGGATTGTGGTCGGTGGAGATCGCCATCGGCACGCCGTACTGGCGCAGCAGCGCAAGCGGCGGCAGCTTGGTGTCACGCAGGAAATAATAGGCGCYGGGCAGCAGGACCGCCACCGTGCCGGACTCGGCCATGGCGGCCACGCCCGCTTCGTCCAGATGTTCCAGATGATCGGCGGAAAGTGCCTGGTGGCGCGCGGCCAGCGCGCTGCCGCCGAGGTTGCTCAGTTGCTCGGCATGGAGCTTGACGCGCAGGCCGTGGCGCGCCGCGGCCTCGAACACGCGCCCGGTCTGCGCCAGGCTGAAGCCGACCGATTCGCAGAAGGCGTCCACGGCATCGACCAGCCCTTCCCCGGCCAGCGCCGGCATCATGGTGTCGCACACCAGCGCGATGTAGTCGTCGGCGCGGCCGGCGTATTCCGGCGGCAGCGCGTGTGCGCCGAGGAAGGTGGTGTGCACCGTGACGCCGAAGGCTTCGCCCAGGCGGCGCGCCACGCGCAGTTGCTTGCGCTCGGTGGCGAGGTCCAGGCCGTAGCCGGACTTGATCTCGAGCGCGGTCACGCCCTCGGCCAGCAGCGGCGCCAGGCGCCCGGCGGCGAGCGCGAACAGCGTGTCTTCGTCGGCGGCGCGGGTGGCGCGCACGGTGGAGACGATGCCGCCGCCGGCGCGCGCGATTTCTTCATAGCCGGCACCGGCCAGGCGCATGGCGAATTCGTCGGCGCGCTGCCCGCCGTAGACCAGGTGGGTATGGCAATCGACCAGGCCCGGCGTGATCCAGGCATTGCCGGCGTCGTGGCGCGGCAGGCTGGCGTAGTCTGCCGGCAGTTCGGCGAGTGGTCCCAGCCAGGCGATGAGGCCTTGCCGCACGACCAGCGCCGCGTCGCGGATGGCGTTGGCGGGATCGGCATCGGGCAGCAGGTGGCAGCGGTGCCAGACGCCGTCGGCCGAAGTGGCCTGCGCCGGATTCTGATTCATTGGGCTTTCTCCATTGCGAGGGTGACGCACAGGCAGCGCGCGGGGCCTTCCATGGCACGCAATTGCTGCGCGGCGGCCGCGCCGGTGGCAAACAGCAGGCCATCGCCGCAGGCGAGTTCCGCATCGCCAAGGCGCCATGTGCCCGCGATGACGAACAGCAGCACCGCATCCGTGCCGGGCGCGACGGTGAAATCGCCATGCTGCGCAACCACGCCGGCGCGGCACTGGCCGCGGCGCGTCATGACATTGAAATCGCGCGTGGCACCATCGATCAGCGTGGCCTGCACGCCGCGCTCGCCGGCGAAGGCGAACGGCACGCCGACCGCATCGAGGCGATGGTCGAAGCTGCCGTCATCGGCCAGCAGGCGCACGCCCGCGCCATCGAGCAGCACGATCTGGCGGTCGATGCCCGGGAAGGCCGAGAACGGGCCGTCGGCGGCGATGTCCGCCACGCTCACGCGCCACAGGAACGTATCCATGCCGGCGCCGGGCGGGAAGGCCGCGATCTCGCGCGTGACGCCGCCGCCGTTCTTCCACGGCCGCGGCGCCAGCGCGGCGAGCGAGAAGCGTTGCGCGCCGTTCATGCGCCCTTGGCCTTCGGCAGCATCGGCAGATCGAGGCCCTTCTCGTGCGCGCATTCGATGGCGCTTTCGTAGCCCGCATCCGCATGTCGCATCACGCCGGTGGCGGGATCGTTCCAGAGCACGCGCTCGATGCGTTTGGCAGCGGCATCGGTGCCGTCGCACACGATCACCACGCCCGCATGTTGCGAGAAACCCATGCCGACGCCGCCGCCGTGATGCAGGCTGACCCAGGTGGCGCCGCCCGCGGTGTTGAGCAACGCATTGAGCAGCGGCCAGTCGGAAACCGCGTCGGAGCCGTCGCGCATGGCTTCGGTCTCGCGGTTGGGGCTGGCGACCGAGCCGGTATCCAGGTGGTCGCGGCCGATCACGATGGGCGCCTTCAGCTCGCCGTTCCTGACCATCTCGTTGAAGGCCAGGCCGGCGCGGTGGCGCTCGTCCAGCCCCACCCAGCAGATGCGCGCAGGCAGGCCCTGGAAGGCGATGCGGTCGCGCGCCATGTCGAGCCAGCGGTGCAGGGACTTGTCCTCGGGGAACAGCTCCTTCATCTTGGCGTCGGTCTTGTAGATGTCCTCGGGGTCGCCGGACAGCGCCACCCAGCGGAACGGACCCTTGCCGCGGCAGAACAGCGGGCGGATATAGGCCGGCACGAAACCGGGGAAGTCGAAGGCGTTCTGCACGCCTTCATCGAATGCCACCTGGCGGATATTGTTGCCGTAGTCCAGCGTGGGCACGCCCATCTGCTGGAATGCCAGCATGGCGTTCACGTGCTTGACGATGGAGGCCCTGGCGGCGGCCTCGACGGATTTCGGCTCGGCCGTGCGCGCGGCTTCCCATTGCGGCACGCTCCAGCCTTCGGGCAGGTAGCCGTTGACGAGGTCGTGCGCGGAGGTCTGGTCGGTGACGATGTCGGGGCGCATGCCGCCGGCCTGCGCGCGCCGGACCAGTTCCGGCAGGATCTCGGCGGCGTTGCCGAGCAGGCCGACCGAGATGGCCTCCTTGTTGCGCGTGGCTTCACCGATCATGGCCAGCGCTTCGTCGATGCTGGTGGCTTTCTTGTCCACGTAGCGCGTGCGCAGGCGGAAGTCGATGCGCGACTCCTGGCATTCGATGGCCAGCACGCAGGCACCGGCCAGCACGCCGGCCAGCGTCTGTGCGCCGCCCATGCCGCCGAGGCCCGCGGTCAGGATCCACTTGCCGGCGAGGTCGCCGCCGTAGTGCTGGCGGCCGGCCTCGACGAAKGTTTCATAGGTGCCTTGCACGATGCCCTGCGTGCCGATGTAGATCCACGAGCCGGCGGTCATCTGGCCGTACATCATCAGGCCGGCGCGGTCGAGCTCGTTGAACTTGTCCCAGGTGGCCCAGTGCGGCACCAGGTTGGAGTTGGCGATCAGCACGCGCGGCGCGTCGGCATGGGTGCGGAACACGCCGACCGGCTTGCCGGACTGCACCAGCAGCGACTCGTCCTCGCCCAGGCGGCGCAGGCTGTCGAGGATGGCGTCGAAGCATTCCCAGTTGCGTGCTGCCTTGCCGATGCCGCCATACACCACCAGGTCCTGCGGGCGCTCGGCCACGTCCGGGTCCAGGTTGTTCTGGACCATGCGGTAGGCGGCTTCGATCAGCCAGTTCTTGCAATGCAGCTGGGTGCCGTGCGGCGCGCGGATCTCGCGCGGGCCGCGCTGGGCCGCGGCCTGGGTGAATTGGTGTTCGTTGGCATTCATGTGAGGTCTCTCCTGCGTGTCTGGTTTCACCTGCGTGGTCCGGCCTCAGGCCGTGGCATACGACGGCAGCACGGCCCGCACCGCCGCCGGCCAGCCCGCGCCAGCGTCGCCCTGCCTGACCCACTGCTTCATCGCCTCGATGTCCGGCGCCAGGTAGCGGTCGCCTTCGACGAAGGCTACGCGCGCGCGGATGCGTGCCAGCTCGCTTTCGATCAGCGGCGAGGACTGCAGCGGGCGGTGGAATTCGATGCCCTGCGCGGCGGCCATGGCTTCGATGCCGACCACCACGGCGGTGTTCTCCGCCATCTCGCCCAGGCGGCGCGCGCCGTAGGTGGCCATCGACACATGGTCCTCCTGGTTGGCCGAGGTGGGCAAGCTGTCCACGCTGGACGGATGCGCCAGCGCCTTGTTCTCGGAGGCCAGCGCGGCGGCCGTGACCTGCGCGATCATGAAGCCGGAGTTGAGGCCGCCGTCGCGCACCAGGAACGGCGGCAGGCCGGACAGGCCGGTGTCCAGCAGCAACGCCAGGCGGCGCTCGGAGATGGCGCCGATCTCCGCGATCGCCAGCGCGATGATGTCGGCGGCGAAGGCCACCGGCTCGGCGTGGAAGTTGCCGCCGGAGATCACGTCGCCCTGTTCGGGGAACACCAGCGGGTTGTCCGAGGCAGCGTTGGCCTCGATGCCGAGCACGCGCGCGGCGTGCTGCAGGTTGTCCAGGCAGGCGCCCATCACCTGCGGCTGGCAGCGGATCGAGTACGGGTCCTGCACGCGGCCGCAGGTCTGGTGCGAATCGACGATCTTGCTGCCGTCGAGCAGCGCGCGCACCGCGCCGGCCACGGCGATCTGGCCAGGCTGGCCGCGCGCGGCGTGGATGCGCGCGTCGAACGGCTTGACCGAACCCTTGATGGCTTCGAGCGACAGCGCGCCCGCCACCAGCCCGGCGGCCAGCAGGTCCTCGGCGGCGAACAGGCCGGCCAGCGCCAGCGCGGTGGAAACCTGGGTGCCGTTGAGCAGCGCCAGCCCTTCCTTGGGGCCCAGCGTGAACGGCGCCAGCCCGGCGTGGGCCAGCCCTTCTGCGGCGGGGCGGCGCTGGCCATCGATCATCACCTCGCCCACGCCGATCAGCGTGCACGACATATGCGCCAGCGGCGCCAGGTCGCCCGAGGCGCCGACCGAGCCCTTGGCGGGGATGCACGGCGTGACGCCGTGGTTGGCCAGCGCCAGCAGCGCTTCGATGATCTCGGGGCGGATGCCCGAATGGCCGCGCGCCAGGCTCACGGCCTTGGTCGCCAGCACCAGGCGCACGGTGTCGGGCGCGAGATCAGCGCCGGTGCCCACGCTGTGCGACAGCACCAGGTTGCGCTGCAGCTCGGCCAGCTTGTCGTGCGGGATGCGCGTCTGCGCCAGCTTGCCGAAGGTGCTGGTGTCTGTCATTTGTATATCCCTGTCTATACAGCCGGGTTCGGAATTGGGTTGTCCGGGTGGCTTTGCGAAAAAATTCGGCGCTCGGCGGGTTAGCCGAAGGCCGGGTTGCCATCGGCGCGGAAGCGGCTGCCGAGGCGGTATCGGCTGCCTGGATGCAGGCAGCGCACAAAGGTGACGGGGGTGCCGCCGGTCCAGGTGCGGCGGGTCAGCAGCAGGCACGGCTGGTTGCCGGGCATTTCCAGCTGCGCGGCCTGCTCGGGCGTGGCGGCGATGGCGTCCACCACATGTTCGATCTGGTCGTAGGGCACGTGGCGCAGCAGGTATTCGCCGGGCTTCATGGCGCTGGCCGCGGCGAAATCCTGGTTGATGAAGTCCGGCGCCACGCGCGGATTCACATAGCGGTCTTCGAGCTGGATCGGCACGCCGTCCTCGCGGTGCACGCACACCGAGTGGAACACCGATTCGCCGGTGCGCAGGTCGAGCGCCGCGGCCACCTCGATGGATGCGGCAACACGCTCCACCACCATGACGTCGCAGGCGTAGTCATGGCCGCGCATGCGGATCTCGTCCTGCAGGTTGACCACGCTGAGCAGCGTGGACTGCGGCTTGTGCTCGGCCACGAACGTGCCCACGCCGGCCACGCGCACCACCCTGCCCTGCTCGGCCAGTTCGCGCAGCGCGCGGTTGACCGTCATGCGCGACACGCCGAAGCGGGTGACAAGCTCCTGCTCGGACGGCACGCGGTCGCCCGGCTGCCACGCGCGGCTCTGGATCTGGCGCGCGATGTACTCCTTGACCTGCTGGTACAGGGCAGCGGGAGCGGCGTCGGGGACGCCCCGGCGGGCGGCGGTGGCGGGTTTCATGGATTCAGTGCTCGGCCGCGGCCATGGCTTCGGCGCGGATTTCCTCGGTCAGCAGCGCCTTGAGTTCGGAGAACGCCGGCGAGGTCTTGATGGTGTAGTGGCGCGGGTGCGGGAAATCCACATCGATGGTGCGCTTGATGCGGCCTGGCCGCGCCGAGAACACCGCCACGCGGTTGGCCATGAAGATGGCCTCGTCGATATCGTGGGTGACGAACAGCACGGTCTTGCGCGACGCCTCCCAGATGCCCAGCAGCAGTTCCTGCATCAGCACGCGGGTCTGGTTGTCGAGCGCGCCGAASGGCTCGTCGAGCAGSAGGATCTTSGGGTCGTTGGCSAGCGCSCGSGCGATCGCSGTGCGCTGCTGCATGCCGCCMGARAGCTGCTTSGGGAAATGGTGCTCGAAGCCGCGCAGGCCCACGCGCTGGATGAAGAAGTCGCTGCGCTCGCGCTGCTCGGCCTCGCTCATGCCGCGCTCGCGCAGGCCGAAGCGCACGTTCTGTTCGATGGTCAGCCACGGGAACAGCGTGTACGACTGGAACACCATGCCGCGCTCCGCGCCGGGGCCGGTGACCGGCTGGCCGTCGAGCAGCACGCGCCCGGTGGTAGGCACGTCGAGCCCGGCCACGATGCGCAGCAGCGTGGACTTGCCGCAGCCCGAGGGGCCGAGGATGGTGACGAAGTCGTTGTCCGCCACCTCGAAGTCGGTGGGCTGCAGCGCCACGGTCTGGCCGCCGCGCGGATTGACGAAGGTACGCGAGACCTGCTGGATCGACAGCGCGCTCATTTGATCGAACTCCACGGGAACAGGCGCTGGTTGGCCAGCTTGAATGCCAGGTCGGAGACCAGGCCGATGCAGCCGATCACGATGATGCCGAAGATGATCTGCCCGGTGTTGAGCAGCGCCTGGCTGTCGGTGATCATGTGGCCGATGCCGGAGGACGAGCCGATCAGCTCGGCCACGATCACGTAGGTCCAGGCCCAGCCCAGCACCAGGCGCAGGATCTCGGCGATCTCCGGCGCGGCGCCCGGAATCAGCACGCGCCGCACGATGCCGCGGCTGGTGGCGCCCAGCGTGTAGGCCGCCTCCACCRGGTCGCGGCGCGCGCCGCCCACGGTCACCGCCACCATCAGCACGATCTGGAAGAACGAACCGATGAAGATCACCAGCACCTTCTGCGCCTCGCCGATGCCGGCCCACAGGATCAGCAGCGGGATGAAGGCCGAGGCTGGCAGGTAGCGGCAGAACGAGACGAAGGGCTCGAAGAACGCTTCCGCCGCCTTGTACGCGCCCATGAAGATGCCCAGCGGCACGGCCAGCGCGGCGGCCAGCACGAAGCCGCCCAGCACGCGCCACACGGTCATGCCGATGTCGCCGATGAAGTTGTACTCGGCGAACAGCAGCACGCCTTCGCGCGCCATGGTCATGGGATCGGCCAGGAAGGTGCGCGGCACCATGCCGCCCAGGGTCACCGCCGCCCACACGCCGAAGAACAGCACGAAGAACAGCAGCCCCAGCGTCCAGCGCGCGCGCTGGGAGACCGGCGCCAGCGGCGCCAGCCAGGGGTGGCGGCGCGCCGGCGCGGCCGGCGGCGCCGTCATGGACGGCTTGGCCGCCGGGGAGCCGGCGGGAGCGGGGGAAGAACCGAGATGAGCCTGCGACATGGCACCGCCTTCCTTACTTGATGAAGCGCGCGTCGTACAGCGCCGTGACGTCGGGCACCTGGCGGATCACGCCGATGTCCAGCAGCACCTGCGCGGCTTCCTTGCTGAAGCTGGCCAGCTCGCCGCCGAAGAACTTGCGGTTGGCGTCGCGGTCCTGCCAGCGCAGGTAGGCCGACGACTTGGCGAACTGCTCGCCGCTTTGCTTGACGGCCGCGCCCATGATGTCGTTGGCCTTGGCCGGCTCGGTCTTGATCATGTCGAGCGCCTCGAAGTAGCTGTCGACCAGCGCCTGCGCGGCGCGGGGATTGTCCTTGAGCCACTTGGGCGCGCAGCCCAGGGTGTCCATCACCATCGGGTAGTCGAGCGTGGTGGCGAGGATCTTGCCCTTGTCCGGGTTCTGGCGGACGCTGGAGAGATACGGCTCATAGGTCATGGCCGCATCGTTCTGGCCGGAAACGAAGGCCTGCGCGGCCGCCTGCGGCGACAGCGTGGTGGTCTTGACGTCCTTCAGGCTCATGCCGTTCTTCTTGAGCATCCAGGCCAGGCCGAAGTACGGGGCGGTACCCGGCGCATCGACGCCCACGGTCTTGCCCTTGAGATCGGCGAAGCCCTTGACGTCGGCGCGCACGGCAAGGCCGTCGGCGCCGTAGGACTTGTCGAGCTGGACGATCTGGGTGATGGGCACGCCGTTGGCGTTCCAGGCCACGTGGGTTTCCACCGTGGTGGCCGCGCACTGGATGGCGCCGGAGGCCAGCGCGAGGTGGCGGTCCTTCTGCGGGATCATCTTGATGTCGACGTCCACGCCGTGCTTCTTGAAGATGCCGGCCTTGTCGGCCAGCGTCAGCGGCGCGAAGCCGGTCCAGCCACTCATGCCCAGCGTGACTTGCGTGGCTTGCGCCTGCGCGGTGCCGGCGGCACCCAGCATGGCAACGGCGGCGAACGCGGCTAGCGAGAAACCGCTACGGATACGAAATCCCATCTTCCTGGCTCCTTTGGTGTGATGCGAACGAGGGCCGCGCCAGCCTTGGCAGCAGCCGCATCGCCCGGCTCGGGGCGGCGCCGTACCTGCGGCGCCGGTCATTTGCCAGGCAATTTAGCAACCCTGTATATACAAGTCAATGCAGTAGTTAACCCGAGGGCGGGCACCGCACTGGCTTAACCGGCACTTGGCTGCCAGGGCGCGCCGGCCATGCCATCGTGCCGCACCGGCCGCTCCCCGCCATGCGTCAACGCAGGGCGGCTTCCAGCGCGGGAAACGCCGCGCGCACCACGCCGGTGCCCCGCATCACGCATTTGCCGCGTACTGTCTATACAGGATCGAATGGGGCGTGCTGAACGCAAATGCCGTGCCACCGCGGGCGAACGCGGCGGGCAGCAGGCATCACAGGAAAGTGGCCGGGGGGAGCCTCGGGGGGCGTCAGGCGTCGAAGAAGGACGCCACCGTGGGATAGCGCAGGCGCAGGCGCAGTTCGCGCTTGAGGCGAAGGTTGTCGAGCCGGCGCGACTCGCTCATGAAGCTGAGCAAGGCGGGCTCCACCACGTCGCGCAGTTGCGCGCGATTCAGCCGCGGGGGACGCGGCAGGCCACGGCGGTCCGCGACCAGGTCGAAGTAGTCTGCCATGCGCATCTCGGAGTCGTCGCTGGCGTGCACCACGCGCTGGGCGCGGCCCCGAAACAGCGCGGCCACCATGGTGCGGGCCAGGTCCAGTGCGTGGATGTGGTTGGTATAGACGTCGTCCTGCGGCGCCAGCGCCGGCGTGCCCTTGGCCAGCCGGGCCAGCGGCAGGCGGTTTTCGGCATAGATGCCGGGAATGCGCACGATCGACGCGCGCCAGCCGGCGTCGCGGCCGAATTCGCGCACGATACGCTCGGCCGCCACGCGGCGCCGCGCGCGCGCCGTCTGCGGGCGCACCGGGTGGGATTCCTTGAGCCGCGCGCCGGCGCGGTCGCCGTACACGCCGGAGGTGCTCGCATAGACGAAGGCAGGACGCGCAGCCCGTTTACCGCGGCCGCCGCCGGCCCCCCTGCCGCCCCGCTCGGGTAGAATGGCGGGCTTGGCAGACCAGCCGCCGGCACGCGCCGGCGAGCGCCGCCAGGCGCCCCGCCGCAATACGCGCAACAGCGCCGCGGTGCGGGGGTCGCCCTCGCCGCTGGCCGGCGGCGGCGCCAGGTGCAGTACGCGACCGGCCAGCCCGGCAAGGCGCGCCAGCGTGGCGGGCCGGTCCAGGTCGGCCAGCAGCGGCACGGCGCCGTTGTCGCGCAGCTCACGGCTGCGCGATGGCTGCGAAGTGGTGGCAAAGACGCGCCAGCGCGTCGAAAGAATACGAAGGCAGCGCGTGCCCACGTCCCCGCAGCCTACGATCAGCAGGCGCGGCCGGCCCAGGCGGCGTCGCGACAGATTTTTGCTCATACAGTGATTATGGCTTACCAAGTTACCGTCATGCCCAGCGGGCGCCAGTTCGAAGCAGCCGCTGATGAAACCATCCTCGCGGCGGCCCTGCGCCACAGCATCGGCCTGCCCTACGGCTGCAAGAACGGCGCATGCGGCTCCTGCAAGGGCCGCGTCACCGCCGGCAGCGTTGTCCAGGGCGATCATGCCGCTTCCGCGCTGTCGGCGCAGGAAGAGACGGAGGGCCGTGCGCTGTTCTGCTGCGCCACGGCCAGCTCGGACATCACCATCGAATGCCGCRAGGTGCAGGGCGCGGGCGACATCCCCATCAAGAAGGTGCCGTGCCGCGTGGCGAGCCTGGAGCGCGTGGCCGACGACGTCATTATCGCCCGCCTGCAGCTGCCCGCCACCGAGCGCATGCAGTACCTGGCCGGCCAGTACGTGGAGTTCCTGCTGCGCGACGGCAAGCGCCGCAGCTATTCGATCGCCACGCCGCCGCACCAGGAGGGTCCGATCGAGCTGCACTTCCGCCATATGCCCGGCGGCACGTTCACCGACTACGTGTTCGGCGCCAGGGAAGGCCAGCCGGTCATGAAGGAGCGCGACATCCTGCGCTTCGAAGGCCCGCTCGGCAGCTTCTTCCTGCGCGAAGACTCCGAAAAGCCCATCATCCTGCTGGCTTCGGGCACGGGCTTCGCGCCGATCAAGGCGATCGTCGAGCACGTCGCCTACACCGGCATCACGCGGCCGATGACGCTGTACTGGGGCGGCCGCCGCCCGGCCGACCTGTACATGAACGCGCTGTGCGAACAGTGGGCGCGCGATCTGCCCAACTTCCGCTACGTGCCCGTGATCTCGAACGCGCAGCCCGCCGACGACTGGGACGGCCGCACCGGTTTTGTCCACGAGGCGGTGATGGAAGACCACCCCGACATGGCAGGCTTCGAGGTCTACGCCTGCGGCGCGCCGGTGATGGTCAATGCAGCGCGCAAGGACTTCTCCCTGCGCTGCGACCTGCACGAGGACGCCTTCTTCGCCGACTCGTTCACCTCGGAGGCCGACATGCACCCGGCCCCGGCGGCCTGAGCGCCACCGGACGCAGTCCCAGCGCGACAACAATGCCCGGCCCGTTGAAAATTCGTTTTGACAGCCGGGCGCATGCGCCTTATATTTGCCGCCATGAACTACGCTATGGTCCGACGCAGCTTCCGTACGATGCTCCCCACCGGGGTGCCGCGCGGCTGACCGTCCATCGCTTTTGTTCAGATCGACAAGCCACGGGCAACCCCCGTGGCTTTTTGTTTTTGCGCGCGTTCTTGCGCGTGCCGGTTCCCTCTCCTCTCCCCTGTTTCACGCCGACCCTTGGAGTCCGCCATGGCATTTGCTGAGTATCCCGTCCAATCCCTGATGTACATCACCAACCGGCCCGAACTGGTCTTCACCGAAGGCAAGGGCTCGTGGCTCACGGACCATAACGGCAAGCGATACCTGGACTTCGTGCAAGGCTGGGCGGTCAATTGCCTGGGACACTCAAACCAGGGCATGATCGATGCGCTGGTGGCGCAATCGCAAAAGCTGTTCAACCCGAGCCCGGCGTTCTACAACGAGCCCATGCTCAGGCTGGCCAGGCAGCTCACCGACAGCAGCTGCTTCGACAAGGTCTTCTTCACCAACAGCGGCGCCGAGGCCAACGAAGGCGCGATCAAGCTGGCACGCAAATGGGGCCGCAAGCACAAGGACGGCGCGTACGAGATCATCACCATGGACCACAGCTTCCATGGCCGCACGCTCGCCACCATGAGCGCGTCGGGCAAGGCCGGCTGGGACACCATCTTCGCCCCGCAGGTGCCGGGCTTCCCCAAGGCGGACCTCAACGACCTGGCCTCGGTGGAGAAGCTGATCACCGACAAGACCGTGGGCATCATGCTCGAACCGGTGCAGGGCGAAGGCGGCGTGATCCCCGCCTCGCGCGAATTCATGCAGGGCCTGCGCAAGCTGGCCGACAAGCACAAGCTGCTGTTCATCGTCGATGAAGTGCAGACCGGCTGCGGGCGCTGCGGCCCGATGTTCGCGTACGTGCTGTCGGGCGTGGAGCCGGACATCATGACGCTGGGCAAGGGCATCGGCGGCGGCGTGCCGCTGGCGGCCCTGCTGTGCAAGGCCGAAGTGGCCAGCTTCGAGGCCGGCGACCAGGGCGGCACCTACAATGGCAACCCGGTGATGACCGCGGTCGGCAGCGCCGTGATGGCGCAGTTGAGCGCGCCCGGCTTCCTGCAGAGCGTGCAGGAGAAAGGCGCCTACTTGCGCGAGCAGTTGCTGGCGCTGTCGTCCGAGTTCGGCCTGGGCGGCGAACGCGGCGAAGGCCTGCTGCGCGCGCTGGTGCTGGACAAGGACATCGGCCCGCAGATCGTGGAAGAAGCGCGCGACATGCAGCCGCAAGGCCTGCTGCTGAATTCGCCGCGCCCCAACCTGCTGCGCTTCATGCCCGCGCTGAACGTCACCACCGAAGAGATCGACCAGATGATCGGCATGCTGCGCACGCTGCTCAAGAAGCTGGCCTGAGCCGCGGCTGCGTCGCCGCGCCGGCCGCGGCCGGCGCAGGCCGGCACAGAAAGAAAAAGCCCCGCAGTTCATCGCTGCGGGGCTTTTTCATGGCGCGGCGCGGACGATCACTCGCCCAGGTAAGCCGCCCTCACCTTCGGATCGTCCAGCATCTGCTTGGCGTCGCCGCTCATGGTGACCAGGCCGGACTCCATCACGTAGCCGCGATGCGCGGCCTGCAGCGCCAGGCGCGCGTTCTGCTCGACGAGCAGCACGGTCACGCCCTGCGCCGACACCGCGCGCACGACCTCGAAGATCTTCTCGACCATGATCGGCGAGAGGCCCATCGACGGCTCGTCCAGCAGCAGCAGCTTGGGCTGGCTCATCAGCGCGCGCGCCATCGCCAGCATCTGCTGCTCGCCGCCGGACATGGTGCCGGCGAGCTGGTTGGCGCGCTCCTTCAGGCGCGGGAAGATGCCGAACATGCGGTCGATGTCGGACTTGATGCCGCCCTCGTCGTCACGCGTGTACGCGCCCATCTGCAGGTTCTCGGTGATGGTCATGCGCGCGAACACGCCGCGGCCTTCCGGCACCATCGCCAGCCCCTGCTTGAGCAGCTTGTAGCTGGGCACGCCCTTGATGGACTTGCCCATGTACTCGACATCGCCGCCGGCCCAGCCCTGCAGGCCGGTGATGGCCTTCATGGTGGTGGTCTTGCCGGCGCCGTTGGCGCCGATCAGCGTGACGAGCTCGCCTTCGCGGATCTCGAGGTCGATGCCCTTGACGGCCTGGATGCCGCCGTAGGCCACCTTGAGGCCGGAAATCTTCAGTAGTGTGTCTTTCATCGTCTCGCCCTCAGTGCGCCGCCGTACCGAGGTAAGCCTCGATCACCGCTGGATTGCTCTGGACCTCTTGCGGCAGGCCCTGTGCGATCACCTTGCCGTAGTCGAGCACGGTCAGGCGGTTGCACAGGCCCATCACCAGCTTCACATCGTGCTCGATCAGCAGGATGGTCCTGCCATCCGAGCGGATCTTGTCGAGCAGCCCGCGCAGCTCCACCTTCTCGGTGGCGTTCATGCCGGCCGCCGGCTCGTCGAGCGCGAGCAGCTTGGGTTCGGTGGCGAGGGCGCGTGCGATCTCGAGGCGGCGCTGGTGGCCGTACGAGAGGTTGCGCGCGGTGAAGTTGGCGTACTTGCCGATGCCTACGTACTCGAGCAGGTCGTGCGCCATGTCCTCGATGCCCTCCTCCTCGCGCCGCACCTGCGGCGGACGGAAGATGGCGCCGAACAGGCCGGCCTTGGTGCGCACGTGGCGGCCCACCATGACGTTTTCCAGCGCGGTCATCTCGCCGAACAGGCGGATGTTCTGGAACGTGCGGGCAATGCCCGCCTTGGCCACCTCATGCACGGCGGTGGGCTGGTAGGGCTCGCCACCCAGCGTGAACTCGCCCGAGTCCGGCGTGTAGAGGCCGGTGATCACGTTGAAGAACGTGGTCTTGCCGGCGCCGTTGGGACCGATCAGTCCGTAGATCTCGCCCGGATTGATCTGCAGGCCCACTTCGCACAGGGCCTGAAGCCCGCCGAATCGCTTGTTGACCCCCTGTACCGACAGGAGGAAGTTTCCATTGCTCATCTCATCCTCCTGGTCAGAAACGGCCGACACTGCCCGGACGGCGAACCACCGGGCGGTCTTCCTTGCGCGGCGACGGCCACAGGCCGGCCGGGCGATACAGCATCACGCCCACCAGCGCCAGGCCGAACAGCAACTGGCGCAGCACTTCGGCGTCGACGATGGCGTGGCCGAAGATCAGGCGCTGTACCGGCTCGGCCACGACACGCAGCAGCTCCTGGAAGCCGACCAGCAGGATGCCGCCCAGGATCACGCCCGGGATATGGCCCATGCCGCCCAGCACCACGATGGCGAGGATGTAGATCGACTCCCACAGCACGAACGATTCCGGCGAGACGAAGCCCTGGAACGCGCCGAACACCGCGCCCGACGCGCCGCCGAACGACGCGCCCATGGCAAAGGCCAGCAGCTTGATGTTGCGGGTGTTGATGCYCATCGCCTTGGCGGCGATCTCGTCCTCGCGGATGGCCACGAAGGCGCGGCCGATGCGCGAGTTCTGCAAGCGCAGGCAGATGAACACGATGGCGATCACCAGCACCACCAGCAGGTAGTAGTACATGAACACCGGCGTGAACTTGAGCCCGAAGATCTCGTGCGACTTCGAGAAATCGAAGCCGAAGATATGGACCGGGTCCACCGCGGTGATCCCCTTCGGCCCGTTCGTGATGTTGATCGGGCGATCGAGGTTGTTCATGAAAATGCGGATGATCTCGCCGAAGCCCAGCGTCACGATGGCCAGGTAGTCACCGCGCAGCTTGAGCGTTGGTGCGCCGAGCAGCACGCCGAACGTGGCCGCCACCGCCACGGCGATCGGCAGGACGAACCACATCGACAGGTGCARCCCGTTCGGGAACAGSTKRTGGATCCATTCGAACTGGTTGGCSAGGTGCGGCGAGCCGAGCAGCGCCATCAGGTAGGCACCGACCGCATAGAAGGCGATGTAGCCGAGATCGAGCRGGCCGGCGAAGCCCACCACGATGTTCAGGCCCAGGGCCAGCATGATGTAGATCAGCGCGAAGTCGAGCACGCGCACCCAGTAGTTGCCGCCCAGCGTCTGCACGAGGAACGGCGCGCACAGGGCGATCACCAGGAAGGCAAGCAGCGCGGCCATGGTCTTGGCCGGCGTCTTGGTCAGCGGCGCGGGTTGCGCCGTGGATGGAATCGGGGCATTCATGGATTCTCTCCTCAGGCGCGTTCGGAAACCCGCTCGCCCATGATGCCGGACGGTCGGAAGACAAGGACGATGATCAGCACGATGAAGGCGAACACGTCCTGGTAGTTGGAGCCGAATACTCCGTTGGTGAGGTCGCCGATATAGCCGGCGCCCAGCGCTTCGATCAGGCCCAGCAGCATGCCGCCGACCATGGCGCCGGCGAGGTTGCCGATGCCGCCCAGCACCGCGGCGGTGAACGCCTTCAGGCCCGGGATGAAGCCCATGTAGAAGTGGGCGTTACCGTAGTTGGTGGCCATCATCACGCCGGCCAGCGCGGCCAGCGTGGCGCCGATCATGAAGGTGGCGGAGATCACGAAGTTCGGGTTCACGCCCATCAGGCCCGCCACCTTCTGGTTCTCGGCGGTGGCGCGCATCGCGCGGCCGAGCTTGGTGCGGTTGACCAGGGCCAGCAGGCCGGCCATGACCATCACGGCCATGCCGATGATGACCATTTCCTTGCCCGTGATCGTCGCGCCGGTCGACCCGATATCGATCGGCTCCGACGGCAGCAGTTGCGGGAAGGTGAGCGGGTTGCGCGACCAGATCAGCATGCCCATCGTCTGCAGGATGATGGATACGCCGATGGCGGTGATCAGCGGGGCGAGCCGCGGCGCATTGCGCAACGGCCGGTAGGCAACCCGCTCGATGGTGTACGCGAGCACCGCGCAGACCGGCATGGCGATCAGCGTGGCAATGACGAGGGTGAGCCACTCGGGCAGGCCCGGGGCGATTTTCTGGATGCCGAGAATGGCTGAGAGGGCGGTCAGCGCGCCGATCATCAGGACGTCGCCGTGGGCGAAGTTGATGATCCCGAGAATGCCGTAGACCATGGTGTAGCCAAGTGCAATCAGCGCATAGATGCTGCCGAGCACCAGACCATTCACGATCTGCTGGATAAAGATATCCATGAAAACTCCTTGCTCCRTCCGAAGTCCCGCGGCATGGAGTGGTTGCCGGGCGGACGGTGGTGTGTGAGTGGTTTGGTAGTGTGTTTATGTGCTGGTAAGCGGCCTGCCTAGTTCACCCATGGTAAGGATGCTGTACGTTTGGCGAGGCTAAAAAAACGGCACCGCAAAGTGCTCGCGGTGCCGTTCGGATGGGCCGGTAAGCCCGGATTACATCTTCACGACGTCGAGGACGGTCTTTTTCTTGTCCTTGTACTCGTAAAGGGTGATCGTGCCTTCCTTCATGTCGCCCTTCTCGTCGAAGGCGATGTTGCCGATCAGGCCCTTGTAGTTCGTCTTGGGCACTTCGGCCAGGATGGCAGCCGGTTCGGTCGAGTTGGCGCGCTTCATGGCGTCGACGATGACCATCACGGCGTCATAGGTGAACGGTGCGTAGATCTGCACCGGCGCGTTGAAGCGAGCCTGGTAGCGCTTGTCGAAGTCGGCGCCCTGCTCCATCTTCGACAGAGCCAGACCGGCTTCCGAGCAGATGATGTTGGACACGGCATCGCCAGCCAGTTCGGCCACCTTGTCGGTACACACGCCGTCGCCGCCAACGATCTTGGCGCCGATGCCGAGTTCCTTGGCCTGCTTGGCGAACGGGCCGCCGGTGGCGTCCATGCCGCCGTACATGATCACGTCCGGCTTCTTGCCCTTGATCTTGGTCAGAATGGCCTTGAAGTCGGTGGCCTTGTCGTTGGTGGCTTCACGCGCCACCACGTTCACGCCCGAAGCCTTGGCGGTCTTCTCGAACTCGTCGGCCAGGCCCTTGCCGTAGGCGGTGGCGTCGTCGACGATGGCCACGGTCTTGGCGTGCAGGCTCTTGGTGGCGTAGTTGGCCAGTGCCGGACCTTGCTGGGCGTCGGTCGCGACCACGCGGAACGTGGTCTTGAAGCCTTGCTTGGTGTAGTCGGGGTTGGTCGACGACGGCGAGATCTGGACGATGCCGGCATCGCTGTAGATCTTGGAGGCCGGGATCGATACGCCCGAGTTCAGGTGGCCGACCACGGCCACGACCTTCTCGTCGACCAGCTTCTGCGCCACGGAGGTGCCGGTCTTCGGATCGCCCGCGTCGTCTTCGCCGACCAGTTCGAGCTTGATCTTCTTGCCGTTGATCTCCAGGCCTGCCTTGTTGACTTCTTCGACGGCCAGGCGGGCGCCGTTTTCATTGTCCTTGCCAAGGTGGGCGATACCGCCGGTGAGCGGAGCCGCGTGGCCGATCTTGACTACGGTTTCGCCGGCGCCGGCAGCGGGTGCCGCTGCGGCTGCAGGTGCGGACGCTGCCGCGTCAGCCGGCTTTTCTTCTTTCTTGCCGCAAGCAGTAACCAGCGCCACTGCGGCTGCGATCGGCAGAATCTTGGCAAACGTGATTTGCATGAGTGATCTCCTAGGATTCACATGATCAGGGTAAACCAACGCCCCCCGGACGTTTCCCCTGAACCGCCTTAGTTTAGTTTCAATTTGAAACGCGCGAATTGTATCCCCTTTTTTTGCGGATGCAATATGCGACGCAACAACCTGAATGATTAACCCACGAAATGAGCTAGGGAATTTCCCCAATGCACAGATTGGGGCAATTCCCGCCTACTTGTGGGCTAGCCTTCGTAACTAACAAGATTCGTGCCCGCCTTTGCCCGCACATGGCTTTTGCAGCGTTTGCATCACTCCCGGGCCAGCCGTATTAAATAGGCGTTTCATTTAATATGAGCCCGCCTCTGCCTCTCCTAATAGAAGACGCTATTTGTCCGGCACCATAATAGGGAAACTCCTAATTCTAGGGAATTCCCTAATTTGTCTTATAGTTCAGACAAGCATAAGAAAACGACGCACCGCGATTGTGCATTATTGCGTGTTGGACGGCGATATACCCGTGCAATATATCGGTGCACTTCGGCACTGGGGCCGCGCATTGGCATGAGGCAAGGCGGATGGCCCGCGCGCACGGCGTCTGCGCCGCCGACGGAATGCGGCACGGCGTCACGCATGCAGCGCAGCGGAGGAAACCAGCGAGGGAAACGGAAGAGACTCAAGGGGGCGCGCGGCGCGTTGCGCCGGCGCGCTGGCATGGCCCGGAGCGGGCCATGCCAGCGATCGCGGCAGCGATCAGGCCGGCGTGACCAGGCCGCGCGGCAGGGGGAACGACATCTTTTCCTCGATGCCGTCGAGCGCGCGCACATTGCGCACGCCAAGCAGGCGCAGGCGTTCGACGATGGACTGCGCCAGCGCTTCGGGCGCCGACGCGCCGGCGGTCAGGCCGATGCGGCGCTTGCCTTCCACCCATTCCGGCTGGAGCTGGTCGGGTGAATCGATCATGTAGGCCGGCACGCCCAGGCGCTCGGCCAGTTCGCGCAGGCGGTTGGAGTTCGAGCTGTTGGGGCTGCCCACCACGATCACGACCTCGACCTGCGGCGCCATGAACTTCACCGCGTCCTGGCGATTCTGCGTGGCATAGCAGATATCCTGCTTCTTGGGCTCGCGGATCTGCGGGAAACGCGCCTTGAGCGCGGCGACGATCTCCACCGTCTCGTCCACCGACAGCGTGGTCTGGGTCACGAAGGCCAGGCGATCCGGATTGGACACCTCCAGCCTGGCCACATCGGCGGCGGACTCGACCAGCAGCATGCCGCCTTCGGTCTGGCCCATGGTGCCCTCGACCTCGGGGTGACCGGCGTGGCCGATCATGATGATCTCGCAACCCTCGGCGCGCATCTTGCCCACTTCGACGTGCACCTTGGTCACCAGCGGACAGGTGGCGTCGAACACGTTGAGGCCGCGCACGGTCGCATCGGCACGCACTTCCTTGGACACGCCGTGCGCGCTGAAGATGACGGTGGAGCCGGACGGCACTTCCTCGAGTTCCTGTACGAAGATCGCACCCTTGCGGCGCAGGTCCTCCACCACATAGGCATTGTGGACAATCTCGTGGCGCACGTAGATCGGTGCGCCGTAGCGGGCAAGGGCACGCTCGACGATCTCGATGGCGCGATCCACGCCGGCGCAGAAGCCGCGGGGCTGCGCCATCAGGATCTCGGCATCGGCGGCTGTGGTGAGTTCGGACATGCAGGAATTCAGTTCAATGCGGCCGGCGCTGGGCCGGCCTGGTTCAGCATCAGAGAATGCCGATCAGCTGGACGTCGAACAAGATAGTCTGTCCGGCGAGCGGGTGGTTGAAATCGAACAGGGCCGAGGTCTCGCCGATTTCCTTGAGCACCCCGGCGTACTTGCCGCCGCCGGGCGCGTTGAACTCGACCAGGTCGCCCGGGGTGTAGTCCTCTTCAAACGAACTGTTTTCACGCAGCGTGTTCAGCGAGACCCGTTGCAGCAGCTCCGGGTTGCGCGGGCCGAACGCGTGCTCGGGCGCCAGGCGGTAAGTCATGCGCTCGCCCTCGGGCATGCCCAGCAGGGCTTGCTCCAGGGTGGGCGCGAACTGCCCCTGGCCCAGCAGCAGCGTTGCGGGCTTCTCTTCGAACGTGCTGACGATTTCCGTGCCGTTCTCGAGGGAAATGCTGTAGTGCAGGGTCAGGAAGGAGTCCGGCTGCACGGTCTTGCGACCGTCAGCGGCGCCGTCCTGCGGCCCTGACGCAAAAGTTTGCAAATTCATGGGTGCTCAACCTGTCGACAACCCGTATTGTAAGCGACTCGACCGCGCGCCGCCTTGTCTGCGCCCGGCGTGCACCGCCATGCAGTTCCATTCTCACGGGGGGATCGTGTCATGCGCATTACGGACTGGCCCAGCAGCGAACGCCCGCGCGAAAAACTGCTGCGCGACGGTGCCACGGCGCTTTCGGACGCCGAACTGCTCGCCGTCTTCCTGCGCGTGGGCGTGGCCGGCAAGAGCGCGGTCGACCTGGCGCGGGAGCTGCTGAACGACTTCGGCACGCTGAGCGGCCTTTTTTCCGCCGGGACCGACGAATTCGCCCGGATCAAGGGCATGGGCGCGGCCAAGTATGCCCAGTTGCAGGCCGCCCAGGAGCTCACCCGGCGCGCCCTGGCCGAGCGGCTTGCCCTGCCGGGCGGCCTCGATTCACCGGCGGCGGTGCGCGACTACCTGCGCCTGACGCTGGCGGCACACCCGCATGAGGTCTTCATGTGCCTGTTCCTCGATGCGCGCAACCGGCTGCTGGCCAGCGAAGAGCTGTTCCGCGGCAGCCTGACGCAGACCAGTGTCTATCCGCGTGAGGTGGCGCGCCAGGCTTTGCTGCATAATGCGGCCTCCGTGATCGTCGCGCACAACCATCCGTCGGGCAATGCACTGCCGAGTGGGGCCGATCTGGCCATGACCCGCTCGCTCACACGCTCGCTGGCCCTGATCGACGTGAAGGTGCTCGACCACTTCATCGTGGCGGGCACCACCATCCACTCGTTCGCGGAACATGGCGAACTCTGATGGTGATGGGCCATATGCGCCGGCTGATTGTGCAGCAGACGCCACCAATGTGGCATCTGTGCACGGTAAACCACGGAAGGCATTGATCGGTTGAGGTTTTCCGGTCTATAATGCTCGTTTTGCTGAAGTCTTAACCGCTGCAGTCCGGGCCGCGCGCCTTTTGTTGATCTGTTGCGAACATTGTCCACGAATAGAAGAGTTAGGAGTGCTTCATGGCACGCGTCTGTCAAGTGACCGGGAAAGCGCCGATGGTCGGCAACAACGTTTCCCACGCAAACAACAAGACCAAGCGCCGTTTTCTGCCCAACCTGCAGAATCGTCGTTTCTTTGTTGAATCGGAAAACCGCTGGGTGAGCCTGCGCGTCTCGAACGCCGGCCTGCGCCTGATCGACAAGAAAGGCATCGACTCCGTGCTCGCCGACCTGCGCGCACGCGGCGAAGTCTAATTAGGAGTACATCATGGCCAGCAAAGGCGGACGCGATAAGATCAAGTTGGAGTCGACTGCAGGTACGGGTCACTTCTACACGACCACCAAGAACAAGCGCACCATGCCGGAAAAGATGGAGATCATGAAGTTCGATCCCGTCGCCCGCAAGCATGTGTCGTACAAGGAAACCAAGATCAAGTAATTGATCCTGGCTTTCCGCATGCCGATTCGCGCGGCATGTCTGTAAAAACCCCGCATCTGCGGGGTTTTTGCTTTTTCGGGCCTGCAATGGCCGTCAATCGCGGGGATGCCCGCGGTGCCCCACGCAAAGTCGCGGCGGGTGTACACTTTCCAGCTTTCCTGCCCAGGACACGCTGGTGGCCGGTGCCGGGCTGTGCGATGACGGTGCCACGCGCTTCATCGTGGAGCATGGGCGCGAGGCGATCCAGTGGCTGATCGACCGTGGCGTGCCGTTCACGCGCGACGACCAGGCCGAACTGGGTTTCCACCTGACGCGCGAAGGCGGCCACAGCCGCCGCCGCATCATCCACGCGGCGGACGCTACCGGGCACGCGGTGGTGACCACGCTCACCGAGCAGGCGCGCCGGCACCCGAACATCACCGTGATCGAGGATCACTTCGCGGTAGACCTGATCACTTCGCGCAAGCTCGGCATGCCGGGCAATCGCTGCTACGGCCTCTACGTGCTGGACGATGCCAGCGGTGAAGTGCGCACCATCACCGCCACCCACACGGTGCTGGCCACCGGCGGCGCGGGCAAGGTCTATCTCTACACCACCAATCCCGACACGGCCACCGGCGACGGCATCGCGATGGCATGGCGGGCGGGCTGCCGGGTCTCGAACATGGAGTTCATCCAGTTCCACCCGACCTGCCTCTATCACCCTTACGCCAAGTCCTTCCTGATCTCGGAAGCGGTGCGCGGCGAAGGCGGCCTGCTGAAGCTGCCCGACGGCACGCGCTTCATGCCCGAGCATGACGAGCGCGCCGAACTGGCTCCGCGCGACGTGGTGGCGCGCGCGATCGACTTCGAAATGAAGAAGCGCGGCCTGGACTATGTGCACCTCGACATCAGCCACCAGCCTGAGTCCTTCCTGCGCGAGCACTTTCCCACCATCCACGCGCGCTGCCTGGAACTGGGCATCGACATCACGCGCGAGCCGATCCCGGTGGTGCCTGCTGCGCACTACACCTGCGGCGGCGTGGTGACCGACACCACCGGCCGCACTGACCTGACCAACCTGTATGCCGTGGGCGAGACCGGCTGCACCGGCTTGCACGGCGCGAACCGCTTGGCTTCGAACTCACTGCTGGAATGCATGGTGATCGGGCGCGCCGCGGCCCTCGATATCGCCTCGCAGGACAAGGCCGGCCAGCCGGACATTGCCCTGCCGAAGTGGGATGAGAGCCGCGTGGCGGATGCCGACGAGGAAGTCGTGGTGTCGCACAATTGGGACGAACTGCGCCGCATGATGTGGAACTACGTCGGCATCGTGCGCACCAGCAAGCGGCTCGAACGCGCGCAGCATCGCATCAGCCTGCTGCGCGAGGAAATCGCCGAGTACTACGCCAATTTCCGCGTGACGCGCGACCTGCTGGAACTGCGCAACCTGGTCGAGGTGGCATCGCTGATCGTCGATAGCGCCTATTCGCGCCACGAGAGCCGCGGCCTGCACTACAGCCGGGATTATCCGGAGACCTTGCCCAAGGCGCTGCCGACGGTCATGCAGCCGGAATTCAAGCGGGAGCGAGGGAAGTAGGAAAGCGTTGCGTCCGGCAGCGAAGCTGCCGAACTARGCCCCGCCAGGCCACCCTTCCCCCGCCCTCTTCCTCGAAGGCAGAGGATGGAAGCGAAGCGTGGCCGGCCGCGCTCAGGCCAGGATCCGCAGCGAGTAGTCCGTCGCCCGCACATCCTTTGTCAGCGCACCGACCGAGATCCGGTCCACGCCGGTTTCGGCAAAAACGCGGATGGTGTCGGCATTGACCCCGCCCGAGACTTCCAGCAGCGCACGTCCATCATTGATGCGCACGGCGTCATGCATCATCGCCACGGTGAAGTTGTCGATCAGGATCGACTTTGCACCGGCGGCCAGCGCTTCCTCCAGCTCCGCCAGGGTTTCCACTTCCACCTGCACCGACACGCCGGCCTGGAGCGCCAGCGCCGCCTGCATCGCCGCGGTGATGCTGCCGGCGGCGGCAATGTGGTTCTCCTTGATCAGGATGCCGTCGTACAGTGCCAGCCGCTGGTTTTCGCCGCCGCCCATGCGCACCGCGTACTTCTGCGCCAGGCGCAGGCCGGGCAGCGTCTTGCGCGTGTCGAGCACGCGCGCGCGGGTGCCCTCGATGATATCGGCGTAACGCCGCGTGGCGGTGGCCACGCCGGACAGCAACTGCAGGAAATTCAGCGACGGGCGTTCGGCGGTCAGCAACGAACGCGCCGGGCCCGCAATCTCGCACACCACGGAATCGGCCGCCATGCGCGCACCTTCTGCCTGCAGCCAGTGCACCTCGAGCGCCGGATCGATGGCGCTCATGCACGCCTCGAACCAGGCCTGGCCGCACAGCACAGCCTGCTCGCGCACGATCACGCGCGCGTGCGCGGGCTTGCCCTCGGGCACCAGCAGGCCAGTCAGGTCGCCGCTGCCGACGTCCTCGTCAATGGCGGCGCGCACATTGGCCTGCAGCGCCTCGACGAGCGCCGGACCGAAGCTATCGAAGACGCGGTTGGCGTTCATGCTGCTCGTATTGTTCGTTTTGCTTGCGTCGCTCATGCCGGACCGATTCCCTTGAACAATGCCTGCTCGGCGGCGAGATCCGCGCGCGGGCGCACATTGGCCTTCTGCTGGGCGGCGAAGTCGAGCATGCGGTCGATGCAGGTCACCGCCTGCCGGCCGATCGATGCATCGACGTGAATTTCGTTGTGGCCGTGCTCGAGCACCTCGGCCAGGTTGGTCAACGCGTTCATGGCCATCCACGGGCAGTGCGCGCAACTCTTGCAGGTGGCGCTGTTGCCGGCGGTGGGCGCTTCGATGAAATGCTTGCCCGGCGCTGCCATGCGCATCTTGTGCAGGATGCCGTTGTCGGTGGCGACGATGAACTCGGTGGCGTCCAGTTCCCGCGCGGCCGCGATCAGCTGCGAAGTGGAGCCGACGACATCGGCCTGCTCCACCACGTTTGCCGGCGATTCCGGGTGCACCAGGATCTTGGCCTTGGGGAATTCGCGGCGCAGCAGGTCCAGCTCGATGCCCTTGAATTCGTCATGCACCAGGCARGAGCCYTGCCACAGCAGCATGTCGGCSCCGGTCTGCTTCTGGATRTAGCTGCCGAGGTGCTTGTCCGGCGCCCACAGGATCTTCTCGCCGCGCGCGTGCAGGTGCTCGACGATCTTCAGGCCGATGCTGGACGTCACCATCCAGTCCGCGCGCGCCTTCACGGCGGCGCTGGTATTGGCGTAGACCACCACGGTACGGTCGGGGTGCGCGTCGCAGAACGCCGCGAACTCGTCGGCCGGGCAACCCAGGTCCAGCGAGCAGGTCGCGTCCAGGTCCGGCATCAGCACGGTCTTTTCCGGGCTCAGGATCTTGGCGGTCTCGCCCATGAAGCGCACGCCCGCCACCACCAGCGTCTTGGCCGGATGGTCGCGGCCGAAGCGCGCCATTTCGAGCGAATCCGACACGCAGCCGCCGGTTTCCTCCGCCAGGTCCTGCAGGTCGGCATCGACGTAATAGTGCGCGACCAGGACAGCGTTGCGCGCCTTGAGCAGCTCCCTGATGCGCGTCTTGAGCGCAGTGCGCTCGCCGCTGGAGAGCACTGGCGGTACTTTCGCCCAGGCATGGGCGACGCAGCTGGCGCCGTCGGGGGACTCCGTCGAAATATTCGGTTTCTCGAACTCGACGGTCTTTATCGTTTGGGGGGTCATCTCCGATACTCCTCTTGGCCGCCGCGCATCATGCCGCCGGCCTGTACATGGGGGAGTTTAACTAAAACAAAAGCCCCGCCATGGGCGGGGCTTTTGGGCGCGGTGCTTTGTAGCAGCCACGCCGGCTCGGGCTTCAGGCCACGACAGCCATCATGCGTAGCGGCGCAGGCGCAGCGAAAAGTCATGCAGGGCCTGGATGCCGCTTGCCTCGGCGCGATGGCACCAGGCTTGCAGCTGCTGCAGAAGCTGTTCGCGCGTCAGGTTGGAACGGCCCCAGATCGCGGCCAGTTCGCGGCGCATTTCCACGAAGGTGTGCAGCGACTTGTTCTGCTCCACGATGCTGGCCAGCTGCTTGCGCTGCGGATCGGCCAGCTTGGCTTCCTCGCGGTGGAACCACTTGCGCGCCGGCTTGAAGCTGCTGTATTCCGCCACGCGGGCTTCCTTCAGCTTTTCCAGTTCCTGCTTGTAGGCGCTCTTGACGGCCTTGGCGTAGCGCGCCATCACGTCGTAGCGGTTGGCGATGATGGCTTCCAGCGTGTTGTGGTCCACCGGGCGGGCATCCACCAGGCGTGCCTTGGGCGGGGTCTTCTTGACCTTGGCCAGGCCGACCGCCTGCATCGCGCGGATATAACCCCAGCCGATATCGAACTCGTACCACTTGACCGAGAACTTGGCCGAGGTCGGGTAGGTGTGGTGGTTGTTGTGCAGTTCTTCGCCGCCGATGATGATGCCCCAGAACGAGACATTGGTCGAAGCGTCCTCGCAATCGTAATTGCGATAGCCCCACCAGTGGCCAAGACCATTGATGATGCCGGCGGCATGGATCGGGATCCACAGCATCTGCACGGCCCACACGGTCAGGCCGATCACGCCGAACAGCGCCACGTCGATGATCAGCATCAGGCCCACGCCTTGCCAGCCGAAGCGCGAGTACACATTGCGCTCGACCCAGTCGTTGGGCGTGCCGTGACCGAACTTGGCGACGGTTTCCTTGTTCTTGGACTCGGCGCGATAGAGTTCCGCGCCTTCCAGCAGCACCTTGCGGATGCCGCGGGTCTGCGGGCTGTGCGGATCGTCCTCGGTCTCGCACTTGGCGTGGTGCTTGCGGTGGATGGCGGTCCACTCCTTGGTGACCATCCCGGTGGTCAGCCACAGCCAGAAGCGGAAGAAATGCGAAGCAATCGGGTGCAGATCCAGCGACCGGTGCGCCATGCAGCGGTGCAGGTAGATGGTGACGCCCGCGATGGTGATGTGCGTCACCACCAGGGTGTAGATCACGATCTCCCACCAGGACCAGTTGGCAAGGCCGTTCGAGGCCCAGTCAAGAATAGTGTCGAACAAACTGTTCTCCGTCGGTTAAACAGGTGCATTCATCGCGGCACGACACGGCGGGCCGCAAACAGGGTGCAGAAAAAGGACTGCAAACTCAGTGATTGCGTCGTATGGCGTCTGCCTGAAACCCCGGCACTCGCCGGAGCCCCCATGGCATGCGCGTCTGGCGCCGTGGGCAGATGCTGCCTCCCGGCGGGACTGGCACGAGCCGCTGCAATCTGGCGGCTGTCTGGTGTGGGGGCGGGAGGTCGAAAACTCGGAACCCGCAACTACTATGATTCTACCGGAACGCCAACAAGGGAACATCCGTTTTTCCCCGAGTTTGATGTCAAGCAACACATAACGTTCCGCAAGGTGCCCCAAACGCCCCGCGAAAGTTCAGTTCGCACTGCCCACCACAACCCCGGGAGACGCCGAAAGCGTCTTGTTTGCGACTTTTTCCGGTTCATTGCCGTCAACCGCTGCCTCGCGCCCAAGGACGCGCACCTCGCGCTGGGGGTAGGGGATCGAGATCCCATGTTCCCGGAATTTGCGCCAAATTGCCCGGTTCATCGCTGACTGGACCCCCAGCTTGCCGTTCTGCGGATCGGCAATATAGCCTGCCAGCTCGTATTCGATGCCATTGTCGGCGAACAGCACCAGAAACGCCGAGGGCGCCGGTTCGGCCAGCAGGCGGGGAATTCCCTGGGCGGCTTCCACCAGCAGGGCGAGCACCGTCTCCGGATCGGCGGCGTAATCAGCCTGCACACGTGTCGCCACGCGCACATTGGTGTTGGAGAACGAATGGTTCTGGACCGCCTGCGCCACCAGTTGTTCGTTCGGCACCAGGGTTTCGCCGTCACCGTTGCGGACCACGGTGTAGCGCGTGCGGATCTGCGAGACCGTGCCGCTGAATTTATCCACCGTGATCTGGTCGCCGAGCTTGACCGAGTGATCCAGGAGGATGATGAATCCCGAGATGTAATTGCTGGCGATCTTCTGCAAGCCCAGGCCCAGGCCCACGCCGAGCGCGCCGCCGAATACCGACAGCACGGTGAGGTCGATACCGACCAGCGAAAGGCTCAGCAGCAGCGAGACCAGCAGGAGCAAGGCCTTGGAAAGTCGCGTCAGAACCACTTTCAGGTTGCTGTCCAGCCCACGGGACCGCATCAGGCGCTCTTCGAGCCACGAGCCGAACCACATCGCCACCAGCACGGTGAGCAGGATCCACACCACCGCCACCAGCGTGTCGGCCAGGTTGATCTTCTGCTTGCCGCCGACGGAGAAGCGGATGGATTCCATCCAGCCGACCACCTCCCACAGCACACCAAGCACATAGAGCGCCATGGCCACCCATACCAGCGTGGTCAGCACCTTTTCCACCAGCAGCAGCATGCCGTGCAGCTGGCCATTGCCGGACAGCACGCGCCGCAGGATATAGAAGGCGAAATACAGGAAGGTGATGCCGAACAGCGGCACCAGCGCCAGCCGCAGCACGCTGGCCGACATCAGTTGCTCCAGCCCGAAGCGCGCGGCCATCACCAGAAGCCAGCCGAACAGCGGGAACATGGCGCGCTCGAGGCTCGAGGCGGCGAAACGCAAGGCAAAGCTGGAGCCGTCGTAGCGGGCTTCCAGCCGCTTCACCACCAGCCGCGCCAGCGGCCAGGCCACGGCGAGGCAGCCGGCCAGCACCACCAGTTGCCAGATGAAGCCGGGGCCGCCGGCATCGCGGATGAGGTCGTCGAGCATCCGGCCAAAAGCCGGATGCGCCACATGGAGTTCGTTCAAGGGATTCGGATTCATGCTCAGGCGTGGCTGGCCGGGCACGCGGATGCAATCGGCGCGGGCCGGCGGGCAGGCAAGGCGCCTGGCGCCCTGCCCGTCGGAAACCAGCCATTCTAGCCGCCCGCGGCCTGCACGCGCCGTGCTGCGGGGTCGGGACCCTCAGCCGCACCGTCCCCGGCAGCCCGGCTCGCGGCGCCACGGTTCGGCCGCGCGCTGCAGCCGCGCCGGCAAGTCCGAGCCCGGATGAAAGGGGCCGCACAGCAGACTGACGCAATAGTCGATCACGCGCGCGCGCCCCGGCGGATTCAGCATGCCATGGTCAAGGCCTTCGACGGTCTCGATCTGCAGTTGCGCGAACCCGGCCAGGCCTTCCAGCTTCGGCCCGAAAAAACGGGCCAGCTCGAATGGCCCGGGATCCGCCGGGCCGAACAGCAGGCGCAGGACCGTGCCGCGCGCATCGAGCGCGCGCAGCAGGGCCTCGATCTCCTGCTGCTCCGGCGGCGCCGGCCTGGGCAAGACCGTGGCGGCGTCGAAGCCGGCCCCGCCCTCTTGCTCCGTGGGCGCGCTGCGGCCATGGATCAGCCAGCGTGGCCGGGTAAAGGTCTCCCTGCGCAGCAGGCGCTGCAGGTTCACCAGGACGGCCCCCACCACGCCGGGATGGGCCGCGGCTGCATGCAGGCTGACATTCGCACCGTAGCTCACGCCGAACGTCACGATTTCCCGGTGCCCGTGGGCCTGCAGCCAGTCGCAGGCGGTCACCGCATCGAGATAGCCATCCGGATCGGCAGGTACGGCCGGCACCGCCTGCGCGCCGACCGATGCATCGCCGATGCCACGCACATCGATGCGGAACGAGGCAATGCCGTGCGCGGCAAGTTGCCGCGCCAGCATGACGCTGCCGCGACCGGCGCCCACATGGTGCGTGCCTCCCGAATTGTTGATCAGCACGGCCGGCCGCTCGAGCCGCTGGGCGCGCGGCTCGCACAGCATGCCGAACAGGCCCTGGCCAAAGCGGACCGGCGTTTCCACCCAGTCGCCCGCGCGCAGGCAGGGTTCCACTGCGGCCACGGCAAGGCGTGCCGCCGCCGCGCGATGCCCTTGCCCGACGCTACCGCCGGCCGGCGCCAGGGCAGCGAACCAGTCTGAGACGGCCGCGAAGGTCGCGTCGGGTGGCGTGCAGTACAGCGGATCCTGCAGCCAGCCGACCACTTCGGGAAACGGCGCCGTGCGGACCCGCGCGCCCAGCGCGGCATAGTGCCGCGCCAGCGGTTCGCCCTGCGCCGCACCGGCAATGAAAACATGCGGCGCCGGCGCGCGCCCGGCCTCCAGCAGATCAATCCGCGCGAACGCGTCGATGGCAGCCGCCGGGAAATGAATGCCAAGGATGTCCGTGCCGTCCTGCCGGTGCCCCGGCGCCGTCTGCTCCACCGCGCGCCCGGCCAGCGAGCGCCAGGTCTGCGCGATCATCTTCATCTCGCGCACCAGCATGCGCCCCTGCGCCACGGGCGCGAGCAGCGCCAGCCCGGCGACGTCGAGCCCGCCCGCGCGACGCGCGGCCGCCAGCGCGGCCAGCGATGCCCCGCCACGCACGCCGAGCAGTACGATCTCGCGCGCGCCGGACAAGCGCAGCAGCAGCTTGCCTGCCCCGCCGATCGACGCCACGCACGAATCGACGCAGGACGGCGGCGCTTCATCGCCGGCATCGCATTCGCCCGAATCCCCGGTCCCGGGATAGTCGAACCGCAGCACCGGCACGCCCTGCGCCGCCAGCTGCTCGGCCAGGCGTGCCAGGCCGGCATGGGTCCACAAGGCCTCGTGGCCGATCGCGTTGCACACCAGCAGCGCGCGCGGACCGCGCGCGGCGTGATACCAGCCGAAACATCCGTTGAAATGCAAAGGCGTCATGGACGAACTCCGTGCGCGCCGGGGGCCCGCGGGTACGACGGGAACATGCGGATATCAGAGCGCAAGGGCGTCATTGCGGCGGCGCTCGTTCCCCCCTTCTTTGCCACCAGCCAGGCGCTCGTACCGGGCCAGCAACAGGGCGCGATCGATCTTGCCGTTCACGTTGACCGGAAAGTCGTCGAGACACACGATGCGGTCGGGCCGTGCATAGACCGGCAGGCTTTGCTTGCAGGCGTGGCGGATACGCGCCGTGCGCGCGCCCCTTGCCCCCTGGGCCTCGGCAGCGGGCGCCAGCACGAATGCCACCAGGCCAACCGGCTTGCCGGCCTCGTCCAGCGGCCACGCCAGCACCGCACACTGGGCGCTGCCGCTGGCGGCCTGCACGACCTGTTCGATCTCCTGCAGTTCGATGCGATTGCCACGGATCTTGACCTGCGTATCGATGCGCCCGTGGTAAAGCAGGCCATCGGGCGACGCGCTCACGGCATCGCCGGTGCGGTACCAGCGGCGATAGCTGCGCCCGGGATAGGCGCGCGCAAAGAAGCGCGTGTCGTCGAGCGGGTTGTCCGACAGGTAGCCGCTCGCCAGTTGCAGGCCGCCGACCAGCAGTTCACCTCGCGCGCCCGCTGGCACCGGCACGAGATACTTGTCGGCCACCACGACCTCGATGCCCGGGTAGGGCTGGCCCAGCGGCACCGCGGGGCGCGATGCATCCGCGAGAAATGCCGGCGTCAGCTCGAAGGTCAGCACGATGACCGTCGTTTCCGTGGGGCCGTAGCCATTGACGATGCGCGTGTTCGGCGCTGCCTGCGACCATGCCTGGGCAAGCGTCTTGGGCAGCGCCTCGCCGCCCATCAAGGTCATCTTCACGCTTGGAAAGGCACCCGGCGCCAGCTTGCGGAACTGCTGCAGCAAAGCCAGGACGGAGGGCACGCTGGCCCAGTGGGTGATCTGGTGCTCGCGGATGAAGCCCGCCAGGTAGAGCGGATCCTGCAGCGCCGGCACATAGAGGCAGCCGCCGGTGGCCCAGCACACATGCACGTCGTGCACGGAAAAATCGAAGGTGAGATCGGCGAACTGGCTGAAGCGGCCGCCGGGCTCGCAAGGATAGCGCTGCATGTGCGCGCTGACGTAAGCCACTGCGCTGCCGTGCGGGATCATGACCCCCTTGGGCGGCCCGCTGGTGCCCGAGGTGAAGATCAGGTAGGCCAGGTCATCCTGCGCGACGAGGGCCGGCCAGGGCGGCGGATCGTGAACGAATGGCGCGGACGGGGTCGGCGCATGTTGTGGGTCGCCGCCCGGAGAATCCCACGCTTGCGCATCGAGCATGACGATGCGCAGGTCCGGCGGCAGCAGCGGCATGAGCGCGGCCAGTTGCGGCGCGCAGACATGGTCGACCAGCATGACGCGCGCACCGGAGCGCGCCACGATGGCCGCGTTGCGCGCAGCGGGAAAGCGCGGGTGGATCGGCACGTAGGCCATGCCGGCGGCCAGCACGCCGAGCAGGCCGGCGTAGGCGCACGCGCTGCGATGCGCGAAAAGGATGCAGTTGCGGTTCGCGCCGCCGGCAAACGGGGTCAGCGCGGCGCTGACGCCTTGCGCACGGGCGCGGACTTCCTCGTAGGTGTAATAGCGCCCCTCGACCCACAATGCATGATCAGCCGGGCTCTGCGCGGCCGAATTGAAGAAAAATGCGTGCAGCATCCTGCCTGCCTCCCACCCCTGGGTACCGGCCCGGGAAGACGCCGGCACGACTGCTTCCCCACTGAAATGGCACCGGCTCGCAGGGCCGTGCTCTATCGCCCGCCATTGCTTTCACGGCGCCGCGCTGTCCTGCCAAGGTATGCCGCTTCGCAATTCAAAACAAGCTGCGATGCTTTCAATGTATTGAACCTATACCTACAAGGGGGTAGTCCGAATGGCGGATAGGCGTGTGGCCAATCGCACGCTGGGGCCAAAACGCCGCAGCGTCATATGCCGTGGCGCGGCGGCGCACGCCGCGGCCCGCGGCTCGTTTCGCCATTGTCACGCGAGGCGCGGCCCGTAAGCGGCCGCCGGCACCGGGCGATGGTGGCAGGACGACTGCGCGATGGGCACGCCGGCCCTTCCGCCAGACGGCTTRGTCCACCGAAACAGGCAGTGCGCACAGACATTCGCCAGCCGATTGTGACGTGCCCGACAGTTCAGATCACGCCCTGCCCGCGCAGCGTCCGCAAGGACTCCTGCGTCAGCCCGAGCGCGCCATAGATATCCGCGTTGTGCTCGCCGACTCCGGGGCCGCTGCGCGGCGCAGGCGCGTCGTGTCCGGAAAAGCGCGGCACCACGCAGGGCGCCGGCACGGTGCCGAGGTCGGGATCGGGCAGGCGCACGACGGCCCCGCGCGCCTGGAAGTGGGGGTCGTCCAGGATATCGGCGATGGTGAAGATCTTGCTGAACGGAACCTCGTGCGCCGCCAGCGTGGCGGCGGCGTCCGCATAGGCATGCGCGGCGAACCAGGTGGCGATCTCTGCGTCGAGCGCATCGATATGGCGCACGCGCGAAGGATTGCTGGCGTAGCGCGCGTCCTGCGCCATCGCCGGCTGCCCGAGCGCGGCGCACAGGCGCCGGAAGATCGGGTCGGACGACGCCACCAGCGCTTGCCGCGGTTGGTGATCTTCCAGTAGAGCGACAGATCGCCCTTGACCGGCGCCAGCCCGCGCAGCGGGTCCGAGCCGTCGGGCAGCTCCAGCTTGACCACGTCGGCGCCCATGTCGGCGCACAGCGTGCTTGCGAACGGCGTGGCCACCACGGTGGCCATGTCGAGGATGCGGATGCCGGCCAGCGGGCCGGCGCGGCGGGAAGGCTGTTGAGCGCTGTCTTGTGTCATGTCTTTCTCAGGGTTGCCCGCAGGCCCGGGCAGCGCGGCAGGCGCGGCGGCGCAAGAGGTGGCGGCAGAGGTGGCGGCATGCATCGTGACGGCCCTCAATCCAGCGTGGTGCCGGTCGACTTGACCAACGCGGCCCACCAGCGCGAATCGTTGCGGATCTGCGCGGCGAACTGTTCCGGCGTGTTGCCGACCGGCTCGGCGCCGAGATCGGCAAGGCGCTTGCGCATGGCCTGCGACGCCAGGATCTTCACGCTCGCCTGGTTCAGCCTTGCGATCACCGCCGGTGGCGTGCMGGCCGGTGCCATCAGGCCCTTCCATGCGGTCACCACGAAGCCCTTGACGCCGGCTTGCTCGGCGGTCGGCACGTCCGGCAGCGCGCTTGCGCGCTGCTCGCTCGCCACCGCCAGCGCGCGCAGCTTGCCGGATTGCATATGCGGCATCAGCGCGGGCATGTTGTCGATCATGAGGTTGATGTGGCCGGCGATGAGGTCGGCCACCGCCGGGCCGCTGCCCTTGTAGGGCACGTGCTGGAGCTTGAGGCCGGTGAGCTGGTTGAACAGCTCGCCGCCGAGCTGGGCCGGCGAGCCATTGCCGGGCGAGCCGAAACTGAGCTGCGCGGGATGCGCCTTGGCATAGGCGATGAATTCCTTCAGGTTGCGCACCGGCAGGCCCGCGTTCACCACCATCAGGTTGTGCTCGCGCACCAGCATGACCACGGGTGCCAGGTCGCGCGCCGGGTCGAACGGCATCTTGGCGTAGAGACTGGGATTGATCACCGTGGGACCGGCGGCGGCCAGCAGCAGCGTGTAGCCGTCCGGCGCCGCGCGCGCGACGAGCTCTGCGCCGATATTGCCGCCGGCGCCGGGCCGGTTCTCCACGATCACCGTCTGGCCGAGTTCGTCCTTGAGGCGCTCCGACAACAGCCGCGCCAGGATGTCGGTGGAGCCGCCGGGCGCGAACGGCACCACCAGCCGGATCACCTTGCCGGGATACGGCGCGTCCGCCAGCGCGGGCCGCAGCGGGACCAGCGCGCCCAGCAGCATGGGCAGGGCGGCGAGAATGTGTTTGATCATGGTGTCTCCTCGGACGATGGGCGCACGCCGCGGGCAGGCTCAGCCGCGCGCGGCGGCAAGCGCGAGCGTGCGCTTGGCGATATTGAGCTGGTGGATCTGGCTGGTGCCTTCGTAGAGGCGGAACAGCCGCACGTCGCGATAGAAACGCTCGATGCCGAAATCGGCGATATAGCCGTAGCCACCGAACATCTGCACGCAGCGGTCCGCCACCCGACCGCACATTTCGGACGCAAAGTATTTGCAGATCGACGCCTGCATGGTCACGTCCTCGCCGCGGTCGCGTGCGCGCGCCGTTTCCAGAACCAGCGCGCGCGCGGCGTGGATCTCGGTCTGGCAGTCGGCGATCAGGGCCTGCACGAGCTGGAAATCGGCCAGCGGCTGGCCGAACTGGCGGCGCTCGCTGACGAAGCGCACGGCTTCGTCGAGCATGCGGATGGCGGGCCCCGTGCACAGTGCCGCCAGGTGGATGCGTTGCTTGTTGAGCACCTTCATCGCGGTGCGGAAGCCCTGCCCTTCCTCRCCACCGATCAGGCTGGCGGCCGGCACGCGGCAATCCTGGAAATGCACTTCGGACACGGGCGATCCGGCCTGCCCCATCTTCTGGTACGGCTGGCCGGTGCTCAGGCCCGGCGTGTCGCGCTCGACCAGGAACGCGGAGATGCCGGCGGCGCCGCCGCGCTCCGGGTCGGTGCGCGCCAGCACGGTAAACAAGCCGGCGATGGGCGCATTGGTGATGAAGCACTTGCTGCCGTTGAGCACGTAGTGATCGCCCTCGCGGCGCGCGGAAGTACGCAGCGCTGTGGCGTCCGAGCCGGCCTCGGGCTCGGTGAGCGCGAAGGCGCCGGTGAGCGCGCCGCTGGCCAGCAGCGGCAGGTAGCGCTGCTTCTGCTCGGGCGTGCCGTCGGCCACCAGCGCTTCCGAGCCGATGCCGGTATTGGTGCCGACGCGCGCGCGGAACGCCACCGAGCACTGCGACAGCTCGATGGCGGCCAGCACCAGTTCCTCGGTGGTCATGCCCGCGCCGCCGTAGGCCTCCGGAATGGAATAGCCGAACAGGCCGGCCCCGGCCATCTCGCGCACCAGTGCCGCCGGCACCTCGTCGCGCGCGGCCACCTCGGCCTCGCGCGGCACCAGCCGTTCGCGCACGAAACGGCGCAGCTCCGCCAGGAAAGGCTGGAAGGTTTCCGGGTCCCTGATCATCTGTCTGTCTCCACTGTTCTTTCCGCCCTGGGGGGACGGTGTGCGAAGCAGCGTAGTAAGCGGCGCGCGGAAACAGGACCGTTGTTTCGCTATCTTGAACCCCAGATCCGCCGCGCGAGGCGGCGATGGCTATGATGGAGGCTCGTTCCCCACAGCCCTGCCGCCCATTCATGCCAAGCCGCCCGCATCATCCCGATCCGGCCTTCGCCACCACGCTGGCGCACGGGCTGGCGCTGCTGCAGTGCTTCCGCATGGGCGAGCCGGTGCTGAGCAACAAGGAGCTGGCCGAACGCACCGGGCTGTCCAAGGCCACGATCTCGCGCCTCACCTACACGCTGGCCGCGCGCGGGCTGCTGCACTACGACGGCGAACTGCGTCGCTACCGGCTCGGCACCACCACGCTGTCGCTCGGCTATCCGCTGCTGGCCAGCATGCGCGTGCGGCAGCTGGCGCGGCCGCTGATGAAAGCGCTCGCCGACCGCGTCGGCGGCTCGGTCTCGCTCGGYCTGCGCGACCGCTTGGAGATGGTCTATGTGGAAACCAGTCGCGGCCATGAAGCCATCGCGTTCCGGCCCGACATCGGCGCCACGCTGCCGATGCTGGCCACGGCGATGGGCCGCGCCTGGCTGTGCCGGGCGCCGCAAGATGCACGAGAGAGCGTGCTCGCGGCCTTGCGCGAGACCGAGCCCGCGCAGTGGCGCGAACACGGCGCGGCGCTGGAAGAGGCCGCGCACGACCTGGCCACGCGAGGCTTCTGTCTTGCGCGCGGCGAATGGCAGTCAGACGTGCATGCGGTCGCGGTGCCGATGCACGAGCCGATCGACGGGGAGATCCTGGTGTTCAACTGCGGCGTGCCCGGCGCGCGCATGGCGCCGCGCAAGCTCGAACGCGACATGGGCCCGCGGCTGCTGCGGCTGGTGCACGGCGTCGAAGCCGCACTGGCAAAGGCATGACGATGCAGCCTGCAGGGCAAACCGGCGAACGCGACCGCCAGTTCGCCAGCACGCTGGCCCGCGGCATCGACATCCTGCTGGCCTACCGGCCCGGCGAGGCCCTGCTCGGCAACGCAGACTTCGCGCGGCGCGCGGGCCTGTCGAAATCCACCGTGGCGCGGCTCACGCACACGCTCTGCGCGCTGGGCTACCTGCGCCACGATGCGGCGCTGGGCAAGTACCGGCTAGGTGCTGCCGTGGTGTCGATGGGCTATCCGCTGCTGGCGGGCATGCAGGTCCGCCAGATCGCGCGACCGCTGATGAAAGCGCTCGCCGACCACGTCGGTGGCGCCGTGTCGCTGGGCATGCGCGAGCGCACGCGGATGATCTACGTGGAGACCGCGCGCTCGACCGACAGCCTGGTGGTCACGCCCGATATCGGCGCGGCGCTGCCCATGCTCGCCACGGCGATCGGGCGCGCCTGGCTGGCCCGCGCGCCGGCCGCGGAGCGCACGGCGGTGCTCAACCGGCTCAGGCTGGAGGATCCGGAGATGTTCCGGCGACTCGCACCGGCGGCGGAAAGAGCCCGGCAGGATTTTGCGCGGCGCGGCTATTGCATCAACCGCGGCGAATGGCGCGATGAGGTGTACGGCTTCGCGGTGCCTTTGCTGCAACCCGTGGACGCGCAACTGCTCGTGCTCAACTGCGGGGTGCCGGCACGCGCGGGCAGCTTCGCCGCGGTCGAGAAGGACGTGGCGCCCCGGCTGGTGACGCTGGTGCAGACGGTCGAAGGCCTGCTCGGGATGCGCTGAACGACAGAGACGCTGCGTGGCAGCGTCCCTGTCCTGTCACCGGCGACAGGACGCCGGTGACAGGACGCCGGCTAAGCCCGGCTAACCCGGGCCAACCCTGGCCAACGCTTAACTGACGCGCTCCAGCAC
>NZ_JBFTND010000165.1:0-28439 GCF_056397305.1 Cupriavidus sp. 05N40 | reverse complement strand
CCCACGGGAACTGCACCTTGACCCGGCCCCATTCGTCGCAGTAGATCTCTTCGCCGGCCGGGCCGACCACGGTGGCCGATTGCGGCCCCTCGATGCACGGCCTGGGCAACGGTTCGGCGCGCCATTCGGTGCGGTCAGGGACCAGTTCGGCGGTGTAGCTGTAGTGGGTGCCTTGTTCGCTGCCGGCGCTCTCTTCGGCCTGGCTGGTGTGCTGCACGCCGTGGTGGCGCATGCGTATGGGGCGCCAGCCGTGGTTCATGTCTTCGCGCGGGTGGCCAGTGAGTTCGAAGGACAGGCCGGGCACGAGGCGCGGGTCGTCGCCCTCGACGCGGGCAAGGCGGGCGTCGCCGCGGTGGCCGCGCAGGCGCGCTTCGGTGAAGGGCTTGCCGGCTTCGTCGCGCTTGTAGCGACCGGGATAGTCGTAACGTGCGTAGGCGGACGCCTGGTGATCGAGGTCGGAGCCGAGGCGGGAATGTTCCTGGTCGTACTGTGGATGGGTGAAGGTGTAGTCGCGCTGGGTCTGGCGTGCCGTACGCACGTTCTCGGTGTAGCTGAAGCGGCGCAGGGCGGGCTCGGGCTGGTCGCCGCCGGGGGTGGGGTTGTAGCGCACGGGTCCGCCGGCGATGCGGCCCTGCACGAACAGGCGGTCGCTGTGGATGAGGCGATGGCCGTCGGCGTCGTGGCGAAAGGCAAAGTAGAAGCCTTCCTCGCGGGCAATCCGCCCGAGGAAATGCAGGTCGGTGTCGCCGGCCTGCACGCAGTACTCGCGTGGCGGGTGCTCGGCGGTGACGATCTGTTCGTAGCGGGCAGCCAGGCCRTGGGCCTTGAGTACGTTCTGGAGGATCTCGGSTACGGAGAGGGTCTGGAAGATGCGCCAGTCGGAGGACAGGCGCAGGCGGGCGAGGGCGGGYTCGACCACGGCGCGGTAGCGCGTACGGCGAAAGCCGGTGTCGCCCTGCTCGAAGCGGCTGATCAGGCCGTGGACATGGCGCACCGGCTCATTACCCCGCCAGAGGGTGAGCAGGGCGGGCTGGTCGAGGATGGCGGCGAAGTTGAGGTCGGGGTCGGCATGGGCCAACTGCACGTCGAGGCGGAAGGTCTCGGAGAGGGCTTCGTCGAGATCGAACTCGATGACCTCGAAGTCGACTCCGCCGACGACGGCGAAGGTGAAGCGCAGGTCGGCCTGGCGTGGCATGGCGGATCTCCGTGCAATGCTGTGCCACGGCATGATGCTGGCGATCCACCCGCGCAGGGGTCAGAAGCGTCGGATTCTCGATGGCGATATTTCGCGATCGCGGCGGTGAAATGCTGTCGGCACGCCACCGATCGTCACAAACTTGACCACGCGAGGCTACGCGAACGTGATCGCCTGCCGCCGGTCCGCGCGCTCCAGGTGCGGCAGGTTGTTGAAGCTCAGCAGCCGCTGGGTGCCGCGCCCGGCGATGATCTCGCAGAAGGCGGTATTCCTGAACTGCAGGTTCAGCTCGATCGCCGTCTGCGCCGGCGCGCCCAGCAGGTCGGCCACGGCGCGCCCGATGGCTCCCCCCGAACTCACCACCAGCAGGGCATCCTCGCGCGTCGCGCCTTCGGCGGCATGCGCCAGGCCCGCGCGGATGCGCCCGCCGAAGTCGCCCCACGATTCCGGCATGCCGGCGAGCTGGTCCAGCGTCCAGGCCTGGTAGGCCGCGCGGAAGGTGCGCCAGTAATCGTTGTAGTCGTCGTTCTGGTGGGCACGGTGGTCCCGGCCACCGGTGTGGCTGCGGTAGAGCGCTTCGCCGTCGTACTCGTTGAGACCGGCATGGGTTTCCACGCGCGCCTTGAGCGCTTCCTGCGCGGCCGCGGCCAGCGTTTCGGCGGGCGTCTGCGCGGCCGTCTCGAGCGGCACGCCTGGCGTGCCCATGCCGGCCAGGATTTCCAGCGCGGTGTCCTGCTGGCGCGTGAGCGAACCGGCGATCACCCGCTTGAACGCGACGCCGCGCTCGCGGAAGTATTCGCCGAGCCAGCGGGCCTGCTGGCGGCCGGTGGCGGAGAGGCAGTCGTAGTTGGCGGCGCCGAAGGACGCCTGGCCGTGCCGTACCAGGAAGAGCGTTGCCATGGGGATCCGGGAGTGGGGTGATGCGCGGATGGCGCGCGGGTGGTGCGGGAATCGGCACGCGGCGCGCCGCGCGCCGCGTGGGTTGCAGCCATTGTATGGGCCTGCCATGCCGCGGCCAAGGATGCCGCGCGGGATTCATAGCGGTCATTGCTGCGCTGCATTCTGCAGCGCGCAACGCCAAGCGCGGCGGCTCAGTCCAGGGTGACGCCGGTATCGGCGGTGAGCTTCAGCACCACCGGCAGGTAGGCCTTGTAGGCGGCGGCGGCCTGCGCGGGCAGGTTGCCGAGCGGCTCGGCGCCCATCTCCTCGATGCGCTGGCTGATCTGCGCAGACTGCACCAGCGCGCTGGTTTCCTTGCCCAGGCGCGCCACGATGTCGTCCGGCGTGCGTGCCGGCGCCATCAGCGTGATGGGGCCGACCTGGCGGTATGGCTCGTCGGGATAGCCCGCCTCGGCAAACGTCGGCACGTCCGGCAGGGCCTTGGCGCGCTGGGTGCCGGCGACCGCAAGCGGGCGCAGCTTGCCGCTGGCGAAGTGCTGCTTGAGCGAAGTCACCGAGCCGATCGTCACATTGACCTGGCCGGCCAGCAGGTCGCTCACCATCGGCCCTTCGCCGCGGTAGGGCACGTGCAGGATATCGATGCCGTAGGTCTTGTCCATGTAGGCCTGGATGGTGTGCGGCTGCGTGCCGGGCCCCCACGAACCCATGCGCAGCTTGCCGGGCTCCTTCTTCGCGTAGGCGATCAGCTCGCCCACGGTCCTGACCGGCAGCGCCCCGTTGACGGTGAGCACGGTGCGCGCCATCGCCACGTCCGAGATCTGGCGCAGGTCGGTGCGCGGATCGTAGGGCAGCTTCTTGTACAGGGCCAGGTTGGCAGTGATCGGCCCGGGAATCGTCAGCAGCAGCGTGTAGCCGTCGGGCGCAGACTTGGCCACGTAGTCGGTGCCGATGATGCCGCCCGCGCCGCCCTTGTTCTCCACCACCACGGTCTGCCCGAGCCGCTTGCCGAGCCCCTCCGCCAGCGTGCGCGCGAGCGTGTCGGTCAGGCCGCCGGCCGGGTAGGGCACGATCAGGTGCAGGGGCTTGGCGGGATATCCGGCCTGGGCGTGGGCGAAGGACGCCAGCAATGCCGTGCTCGCGCAGGCCAGCAGGGCGGCCGTCTTCCCGCAGAACGGGCTGCGTATTTTCATGGCTTGTCTCGTGTGATTTTTTATGGACGGTGCGCGCCCTGGCGGCACGCACCGTTGCGCGGGCTGACCCGCCCGCGCGGGGGGTCAGGCAGGCTGCGCCAGGTAGGCCGCCACCATGCGGGTCATTTCGCCGGGCAGGCGTTCGTCGTCCAGCGGCAGCGGGCCGGCGTCGTTGAGGATGGCGTTGACCACGATGCTGAACACCGCCTGCATGGCGAAGCGCACACGCAGCTCGGCCTGCTCGGGCGGCAGCGGCAGGCGCGGCACCAGCAGCGCCACCATGCGCTCGACCACCGCCTGGCCGCTTTCGCGGTGCGGCAGCCATTCTTCCGGACGGATCGAGGCGTGCTTGAGCGAGGCCTTGATCACGCCGCGGTTGGCGTGACAGCCAAGCACCACGAAGCGCATCGTCTTTTCCAGCATCACGTCGGTCGGCACGTCGTCCCAGCGCTCCACGCGCAGGTAGCGCGAGACGGACTCGCCGGTTTCCTGCATCACCAGCGCGCGCAGTGACTCGAAGAACGCCTGCTTGTCGCGGAAGCGTCCATAGAAGGCGCCCACCGATACCTCGCAGGCCGAGGCGATCTGGGCCACCGATACGGCGGAGAAGTCACGTTGCGCCAACAGCTCGCGGCCGGCGTCCAGCAGGGCCTGCTCGGTCTCGCGGGCGCGGCGCTGGCGCGGCGGCTGCAGGATCGAGGGCGTGGCCACCTTGGGGAATGCGGCGTTCCCCTTGGTGGGCTTGGCGGCGGGTGCGGCAGAGGTCGACGCAGGCATGGAGTCTCCGTATTCGAATTTGGATTCGGTTTTTGTGAACCATATGGTTACCACGGCTTTTCGTCAAGAACCGGACTACATTTCCAATATCTGGAAATTGATTCCGTTCTTTGACACAGAAAAATGCCGCAACCAAACTGCGGAGCAAGGAGACAAGATGCATACGCCGGTCGAACAATTCATTGCCGAACGCAGGCTGGAGGACCCCTCTTTCGGTGGCCTGCTGGCCAAGGGCTTCGCCTTGCTGCGCTGCTTCATCGACGAGCCGCGGCCGCTCGGCAACGGCGAACTGGCCGAGCGCCTGCAACTGCCGCGCGCCACCGTGTCGCGCATCTGCCGGACCCTGTTCGAGCTGGGCTACCTCGACTGGGACCCCAAGCTCGACAAGTATTTCGTCGGCGCGCAGGTGCTGGCCCTCGGCTATCCCTACCTGGCCGGGCTGCAGGTGCGCCATGTGGCACGCCCGCTGATGCAGGCGCTGGCCGACCGCATGGAGGGCGCGGTGTCGATGGGCGTGGCGCACCGGCTCGACGTGACTTACCTGCTGACCTGCACGCACAACGACAACAACCCGGCGCGCCCGGGCGTGGGCGCGGTGCGCTCGGTGCTGAGCACGGCCATGGGCCGCGCCTTCCTGGCCACGCTGTCGAAGGTCGAGTTCGAGCGGCTGATGCAGGCGGCGCAGCGCGAGCGCGCCCAGGAATACGCGGCCTGCTACGACACCGTCTGCCACAACGTGGCGCACTACCCCAAGCGCGGCTTCGCCTTCAACGAGGGCGACGCCGGCCTCGCCATGCACGGCGTGGGCGATATCGGTAGCGGCATCCATGGTGTTGGCGTGTATTCGCGCATCGTCTACCTGAACCGCCCGCTGTTGTTCAACTGCGCGCCATCGTCGCCTCGCAACTGCGGCGCGGCGTGATGGAAAAGAAGGTCGCGCCGCTGCTGATGGAAATGGTGCGCGCGATCGAGTCGTCGACCGGGCTGCGGCAATAGCGGCGCAGGGCCGGGGCAAGGGACCAGACACCAAGCAACACAGGCAGCGCCGGCACAGGCGCGCATCCTGAAACAAGCCATCCAAGGCAATCCGGAGACAGAGCAATGCCAACGCTAGATTCCCTGCTGAAGCCCCGTTCGATCGCGGTCATCGGCGCATCCACCCAGGCCGAGAAGGTCGGCGGCATGCCGATCCGGCTGCTGCGCGAACTCGGCTACGCCGGACGCATCCTGCCCGTGCATCCCAGCGCCACCGAGATCCAGGGCCTGCCGGCGTACGCTTCGCTCGAAGCCGTCGGCGAGGCGGTCGACCTGGCCATCGTCGCGGTGCCGGCGCGGGCCACCGAATCCGTGATGGCGCAACTGGCGCAGAACCGCACGCGCGCCGCGATCTTCTTCACCTCCGGTTTTGCCGAAGTGGGCGATGCCGGCCTCGCCATGCAGCAAGCGCTGGCCGGGAGCGCGCGCCGGCACGGCGTGGCGCTGCTGGGCCCCAACTGCCTGGGCGCGATGAACCTGCGCGAGCGCGTGTTCGCCACCTTCTCGCCGATCCCGCTGACCGGCGTGCCGCCCGTGGGCGACGTGGGCCTGGTCAGCCAGAGCGGCGCGTTCGGTGCCTATGCCTTCGCGCTGGCGCGCGAGGCGAACCTGGGCCTGAGCCATTGGGTCACCACCGGCAACGAAGCCGGCCTGCAGGTGGCCGACGTGATCGAATGGATGGCGCACGACGACGACACGCGCGTGATCCTCGCCTATATGGAAGGCTGCCGCGACGGCGCGCGCCTGCGCCAGGCGCTGGCCGCCGCGCGTGCCGCCGGCAAGCCGGTGGTGATTGCCAAGGTGGGCACCACCGAGGCCGGAGCGCGGTCGGCGCAGTCGCACACGGCCAGCCTGGCCGGCGAGGACGCGGTCTACCAGGCCGTGTTCGACGAGTACGGCGTGCACCGCGCGCATACGCTCGAAGATTTCTTCCGTCTGGGCTACACGCTGTCGCGCGGGCGCCGCCCGGCACGCTGGGATTGCGCCGGCGGCCTGGTTTCGGGCGCGGTGGCGCCGGTGGCCATCGTCACCGTGTCGGGCGGGGTCGGCATCATGATGGCCGACCGCGCCGAGCAGCTTGGCCTGCCGATGCCGCCCATGCCGCACGCCGCGGCGCGCGCGCTGCGCACGAGTATTCCGTTTGCCAGCACCGCCAACCCGATCGACGTGACCGGGCAGGTGGTGGCCCAGTCCGAGGTGTTGCTCGATGCGCTGTCCGGCGTGGCCACCTGCGGCGAATACGGCAGCGTGGTGGCCTTCCTGGCCGGCGGCGCCAACGCGCCGCGCCTGTGGGCCGACCTGCAGCACACCATCGCCGCGCTGCACGAGAACCCCGACGCCGCGCCGTTGCTGCTGTCCGGCCTGGTCGACAACGACAAGCGCGCCTGGCTGGAGGCGCATGGCTGCCTGGTGTTCCGTGAGCCCGCGCACGCCATCGAGGCGGTGGCGGCGCTGGCGCGCGCGGCCGCGATGGAAGCGGCAGCCGGCACGCCGGCCGCGGCGCCGCCGGCACCGGCGGCGACATTCGCGCCCGATGTGCCGCAAGCCGCTGCCGCGCTGTCCGAGTTCGCCGCCATGCGCCTGCTGGCGCAGGCCGGCGTGCCGGTCGCCGCCCACGGCCTGGCGCGCGACGCCGACGAGGCGGTACGCGTGGCGCAGCACATCGGCTATCCGGTGGCGGTGAAGCTGTGTTCCGCGCATGTGCTGCACAAGAGCGATGTGGGTGGCGTGGCGCTCAACCTGGCCGACGAGGCCGCGGTGCGCGCGGCCTTCCCTGCCATGCAGGCTGCGCTGGCGCGCGCCGGCGCGGACCTGCCCTTCGAGGGCGTGCTGGTGGCGCGCATGGCGCGCGGCTGGGGCGAGCTGATGGTAGGCGTGCGGCGCGACCCGGTGTTCGGCCTGGTGGCGCTGGCCGGCATCGGCGGCACCGCGGTGGAGATCTTCCGGCAGATGGCCTTCGGCCTGGCGCCGCTGTCGCCGCAGCGCGCGCTGGCCATGCTGGAGGACAGCCGCGCGGCGGCACTGTTCGCCGGGCATCGCGGCCATCCCGCCTTGCCGCTGGCGCAGGCGGCCGATGTGTTGGTGCGGGTGTCGCAGCTGGCGGCGGCGCTCGGCCCGCGGCTCGACACGCTGGAGATCAACCCGTTCATCGTCGGCGCCGAAGGTCTGGTCGCGGCCGATGCGGTGATTACCTTGCGCGCGCCGGAGGCGACGCAGGCGTGACGGCATGAGAAACGCCAGGCATTTCCTGCCGCGCGGCACAAGGCCGGCATAGACCGGGCGCGCGCGCAGGCATGCGCCGCCGCATGGCGGCGCGAACGACAACAGGAGACACGATATGCATCCCGAAGCTGCAAGGTCCGCGCTCGCGCGCGCGGCCCCGGCGCTGGCCGCGCTGACCCTGGTGGCCGCCATACCCGCGCACGCCGCCGCGCCAGCGGCGAAATACCCCGACAAGCCAGTCCGGCTGGTGGTGCCGTTCCCGCCCGGCGGCGGCACCGATGTCATCGGCCGCCTGCTGGCGGCCCGGCTGTCGGTGGCGCTGGGCGGCACGGTGGTGGTGGAAAACGTGGCCGGCGCCACCGGCACCATCGGCTCGGCCCAGGTGGCGCGCGCCGCGCCGGACGGCTACACGCTGCTGCTCGGCATCTCCGCCACGCACGCCATCGCGCCGGCGATCTTCCCGCGCCTGCCCTACGACCCCGTGCGCGACTTCGTGCCGGTCAGCCGGCTGGCCTATGGCGGCAACGTGCTGGTCGCGGGCCCGGCCTTCACGGGCAAGGACCTGCCGGCGCTGATCGCGCAGGCGCGGCGGCCCGGCGCGGACATGGCGTACGGTTCGTGGGGCCCGGGTTCCGGCGGCCACCTGGCCGGCGAGAGCCTCAACGCGAGCAGCGGCATCCACCTGCGCCATATCCCCTACAAGGGCGTGAGCCCGATGCTGACCGACGTGATGGGCGGCACGCTGCCGGTAGCGATGTCAGACCTGGCCGGCACGCTGCCGCTGATCCGCAGCGGCAAGGTCAGGGCGCTGGCGGTGAGCGGCTCGGAGCGCTCGGTGGCATTGCCCGAGGTGCCGACCTTTGCCGAGTCCGGCGTGCCCTTCCGCATCGACAGCTGGTACGCGCTGTTCGCACCGGCGCGCACGCCGCCGGAGATCGTCGACGCACTCGAGCGCGCCACCCAGGCCGCCATGCGCGACCCCGCCGTGCAGGCACAGGTCGAGACGCTGGGCATGCGCTTCACGGCGCAGCCGCGCGCGGACTTCGCCGTGCAGATGCGGCAGGACGTCAAGGCCTGGGCCGCGCTGGTGAAGTCCAGCGGCGCGGCGCTCGACTGATTCATGGAACCTCACCAAACCATCCGCCTGGAGCCATCCGCATGAACATGAACCTGAACATGAACGTGAACCCCGTCCTGACCTCGTTGCCCGGTGCCGCGGCCAGCCCGCAGGAAGCCCTGGTCGCCGCCGCGGCCGTGCCGCTGGTGATATATGGCTATGCCCTGGTCGAGTCGCTGCGCACCTGCCGCCTGCAGACCTCGGTCGCGGCGGCCACCGGCTACGGACGCGCCCCGGTCAACAGCCTTTCAGCCAGCGAGCGACAGTGGACGCATGAGGACCGCGACATCGTCACGCCCGCCAACGACCTGTTGTACTTCTGCGGCTGGATCAACCTGGCCGACGGCCCCGTCACGCTGCGCGTCCCGCCGCTGCCCGATGCCAGCCGCTACTACGTGGTGGAGCTGCTCGACGTCCACACCAACAATTTCGAGAATCTCGGCCCGCGCAACGTGCCCGCGCAAGGCGCGGACATCGAGCTGGTCGGTCCCGGCCAGCAAGCCGGCGGCGCGCACGCGGTGCACTGCCCCAGTTCGCTGGTGTGGCTGCTCGGCCGCGTGCTGGTGCAGGGCGAGCACGACCTGCCGGCGGCGCGGGCCTTCGAGCTGGGCTTCACGCTGGCGCGCACGCCGGGCGCGGCACGTCCCGCGAGCGTCGAGCAATGGCATGACAGCGGCCGGCCCGCGCTGGATTTCTTCCAGAACCTGTTCAACGCGCTGCGCGAATTCCCGCCCGCCGCGCAAGAGCTGGGCGCCTTCACGTTGCTGCGCAAGGCCGGCGTGCGCCTGGAGGACGAGATCGACGTGGCGGCGCTGCGGCCCGCGGTGACCGCCGGGCTGGAGCGCGCCTACCAGCAGGGCATGGCCCTGATCGAGGCCCACACGCGCAGCCAGGGCCGCAAGAGCTGGGGCTACAGCCTCAAGCTGGGCATGTACGGCGACGACTGGCTGCAGCGCGCCTGCACCGCGATGAAAGGGCTCGGTGCCCTGCGCGCCGACGAGGCGATCTACGCCATGGCGGATTTCGACGCCGACGGCCAGCCGCTCGACGGCCGGCACCGCTACGCGCTGCGTTTCGCACCCGGCATGCTGCCGCCGGCGCAGGCGTTCTGGTCGGTCTCGCTGTACGGCGAGGACCGCTTCTTCAGCGCCAACGAGGCCGGCCGCTACGCAGTGGGGGACCGCACGCCGGGCCTGCGCCTGGAAGACGACGGCAGCCTCGTGATCCCGGTCTCGCACGCGCGCCCCGCGCAGGCAGAGAACTGGCTGCCGGCGCCGGCGGGATCGTTCTACCTGATCCTGCGCCTCTATCATCCCGCCCGGTCCTTCCTGGACGGGCAGTACGCGATTCCCGCCCTGCAGCGCATCGACTGAGCCGACATCAGATGGAAGCCGACATGACCCATACCGCATCCGCCCGCGCGCAGACCATGCACGATCTCCACGACGCCGTGCGCTACACGCTGCCGCTCTATGAAATGGCGCGCATGCGCGCCGCCACCTGTCCGCGCCGCGACAGCGCCGGCCAGTTCGCCGCCAGCCAGCCCGAGTCCGCGGTGCGCTGGATCAACCACTTCATCCACACGCGCCAGCTGCTCGGCCCGCAGCACCGCCAGGTGGTCACGCCCAACAACGACACGCTCTACAGCAATGCGTGGCTGGATCTCTCGCAGGGCCCGCTGGTGCTGGACGTGCCCGACAGCCAGGGCCGCTACTACGTGCTGGGGCTGCTGGACTTCTATACCAATCCCTTCGGCTATATCGGTACCCGCACCACCGGCGGCGGGGCTGGTCGCTTTGTGCTGCACGGCCCGGGCTGGCACGGCGAGGTGCCGGCCGGCGCCACCGCCATTGCCTGCCCGACCGATGCGGTCTGGCTGCTCGGGCGCATCCTGGTGGACGGCGAGGCCGACCTGCCGGCCGTGCATGCCATGCAGGACCGGCTTCGCCTGGGCACGCTGGACGGCGCGCCGGCTGCGCGGCGCTTCGACACCGGCATGCAGCCCGGCGAGCAACTGGCCGCGGGTACGTTGCAGGCGCGCCGCTACGCGGAGATCGTGAACCAGGCCCTGCGGGACAATCCGCCGCCGGCGGCGGAGGCCGAGCACGTTGCCGGCTTTGCGCGGCATGGCATCGGGGCGCGGTGCGATGCGAGCGGGCTCGACGACGCGGCCGCGGCACGCCTGGGCGCCGCCATCGGCGAGGTCCTGGCCGAACTGGCCACGCCGCTGCCGTCCGACCTGGGCGGCGGCTGGACCTTGCCGGTAGAGATCCGCGCATCGTTCGGCACGCGTTACGCCGAGCGCGCGCTGGTGGCGCGCAACTACATCGGCGCGCTCGGCGTGGAAGAAGCCATGTACGTGATGGCCGACCGCGACAGCGCGGGCGCGCCGCTGGACGGCCGCAACGGCTATGAGCTGGCTTTCGCCCCTGGCGGGCTGCCGCAGGTGGGCGCCTTCTGGTCGCTCACCATGTACGGCAAGTCCGACTGCATGCTGGTGGAGAATGCGCTGGCGCGCTATTCGCTGGGCGACCGTTCGCCGAGCCTGCGCACCGACGCCGATGGCGGCATCCGCCTGCACCTGTCCGCCGCGCCGCCGGCGGACCCGGCACGCCACGGCAACTGGCTGCCGGCGCCGGCCGGCCCGTTCTACGTGACGCTGCGGCTCTATGTGCCGGGCGACGCGCATCTCGGCAAGACCTTCGCCTATCCGCCGATCCGGCCGGTGCCCGGCGCTGCTGCCGCATTCGTTGCATCCATTGCCTGCGAGTCATGATGAGAGCGCATCCCTGTTTCGCCGCGCGCATGCGGCGTGCCGCACGCCATGCCGCCGTGCTGTGCGCGGCCCTTTCCATGCTCGCGCCAGCGCATGCCGAGGAGTACCCGTCGCGCCCGGTGCGCGTGATTTCGCCCTACGGCCCGGGCGGCTCCAACGACACCTCCGCGCGCCTGCTCAGCGAAGGGCTGAGCCAGAAGTACAAGCAGCAGTTCGTGGTGGAGAACAAGCCGGGGGCCGGCACGCGGGTGGCGAACGAACAGCTCGCGCGTGCCGCGCCCGACGGCTACACGCTGCTGTGGGCGGCGGCGCCGTTCGCCATCAACACGGCCGCCGGACTCTCGCAGCATTACGACATCCACAAGGACTTCGTGGCGGTGGGGCCGCGCGTGCTGGGGCCGGTGTTCCTGATCGTCAAGGCGGACTCGCCCGTGCAGTCGGTGGCGGACTTCGTGCGCATGGCGCGCGCCAGGAAGGAAGGCGTGACCTTTGCCTCGCCCGGTGTGGGCTCGGGGCCGCACCTGACCGCGGAGCTGTTCGCCGCGCAGGGGAAATTCAAGGGCCTGAACGTGCACTACCGTGGCGACGCCACCGCCTATACCGAACTGCTGGCGGGCCGCGTCGATGCCACGCTGACCGCCATCACCACCGCCTTGCCCTTCATCAAGGCCGGCAAGCTGCGCGTGATCGCGGTCGCCTCCGAGCAGCGCACGCCGGTCTATCCGCAGGCGCCCACCTTCGGCGAGCAGGGCTTTGCGGGCGTGGTGGGCTACGGCTGGTTCGGGCTGATGGCGCCCGCGGGCACGCCGCCGGCCATCGTGCAGCAACTCAACCGCGACGCCAATGCCGTGCTGGCCGATGCGCAGATGCGCAGCAAGCTGATCGGGCTGGGCCTGCAGCCCGAGGCCGGCAACGGCGCGGCCTTCGCCAGCTTCATCGACGCCGAGGTGGGCAAGTGGGGGGCGGTGATCAGGTCGGCGGGCATCGTGCTGGAGTAGGATGCGGGCGGCGCCGGCCGCCTGCCGGCCTATAGTTATAGCGCCCGGGCCGAGGAGGGCAAGATGCCTGCTGCCGCAGGCAGGCCCGGGCAGCAGGGAGCAAGCGTTGAACTTTCAATCGTGGCCGCACGCCGAATCGCCGTTTCATGCCGGAGAGCACGCGGCCCAGCAGCGCGCCGGCAAGCGTGGGCAGATGGAAGCTGCCGGCCGGCAGGCGATACGCCCGGTGCTGTCCGAGGCGCATCGCGCCCACTTCGCGCGCCTGCCTTTCGTGCTGCTCGGCGCCGTGGACGATGCCGGCATGCCCTGGGCCACCATGCTGGCCGGCGTACCCGGCTTCATGCAGTCGCCTGAACCCGGCCTGCTGCGCATCGGCGTGCGCCTGCCGGCGGACGATCCGCTGGCGCCGGCGCTGCATGCCGGAGCGGATGTGGGCGTGCTCGGCATCGAACTGCACTCGCTGCGCCGCGTGCGCATCARCGGCACCGTGGCGGCGGCGGACGACGCCGGGCTCACGGTGGCGGTGGTGCAGAGCTATGGCAACTGCCCGCGCTATATCCAGCTGCGCGAGTGGCGCGAGGCCGCCGCGCAAGACATGGCGGCGGCCGCCCCCGCGCTCCATGCCGACACCCTGGACGCTGCCGCGGTGCAGGCGCTGCGCGCCGCCGACACCATCTTCATCGCCACCCACCACCGCGACGCGGCGTCCGCTCGCAGCGGCGGGGCGGACGTSTCGCACCGGGGCGGCAAGCCSGGCTTCGTGCGGGTGGACGATGCCCGCACGCTGACCTTTCCCGACTTCAACGGCAACTATTACTTCAACACCATCGGCAACCTGGTGGCCAACCCGCGCGCCGGGCTGCTGGTGCCCGATTTTGAGAAGGGCGGCATGCTGCACCTGAGCGGGCGGGCGGAAGTCGTCTGGGACGGGCCGGAGGTGGCGCGCTTCACAGGCGCCGAGCGCCTGGTGCGCCTGCTGGTGGAGCGCGTGGTGTGGCGCCCGGGGATCCTGCCGCTGCGCTGGCGGCTCGAAGCCATGTCGCCGGTGCTGGAGGAAACCGGCAGCTGGGAGGACGCCGGGGGGCATTGAGCAGGATGGGCGCGCGCCCTTTGTTGTATTCAGCATACGTTTACACCCCGGTCCGGGCATGGCCGGCCGCGCCGCGCCTTGCCCGGCAGCCGGCCGGTCATCCCGCGCAACGGCCCGCCGGGCGGGCGGCGGGGCCGGCACGGGGCGGTCCGGCGCCCTGCCGGCCCCGCCTCATCAGTGCAAGCGCCGCTGTTCAAGCCGGGGCAATTGCCCTATCGTGACGCTCTTTCCCCGCCGTTGCGGCGCGGGTTGCGCTGTCGGCTGCGTTTCGCGCCGCCTGTTCGCCGTTCCGTCCCGTTCTGTCCCGCTTTTTCCATGTTCCGCTTGCTTTCAAGCGTGGCCGGCCGCCTGTTGGCGCCGGTACACGGTTATCCCGCACTGCTGCTCGCACTGGCAATGACCCTGGGCGCCGCGCCGCGTCCCGCGCTGGCGGCCGAGCCCGCCGCGGTTGCCGCAGTCGCTGCCGCGCGAAATGGTGCTCCGGCCGGGCGCCCGCGCGTCTGCCTGGTCCTGTCCGGCGGCGGCGCGCGCGGCTATGCGCATATCGGCGTGATCCGGGCGCTCGAGCAGATGCACGTGCCGATCGACTGCCTGGCCGCCACCAGCATGGGCGCGGTGGTGGGCGGGCTGTACGCCAGCGGGCTGTCGGCCAGCGAGCTGGAGGCGCGCCTGTCGCATATCAACCTCAGCGATATCGCCTTCGACCGCAACGAGCGCGCCGAGCTGCCGCAGGCGCAGCGCGAGGACGACCTGCAATACCCGATCGGCATTTCGGCCGGCTACGGCGACGGCAAGATCAAGCTGCCCACCGGGCTGGTGCAGGGCAACCGGCTGCTGGCGCTGCTGCAGAACTGGACCGCGCAGTTGCCGGCCGACGCCTCGTTCGACAAGCTGCCCACGCCGTTCCGCACCATCGCCACGGATCTGGGCACCGGCAAGCCGGTGATCCTGGAGCACGGCTCGCTGCCGCGCGCGATCCGCGCCAGCGTGGCCGTGCCGGGCCTGTTCGCGCCGATCAAGGTGAACGGCCGGGTGCTGGTCGACGGGGGGCTGGTCAGCAACCTGCCGGTGCAGCTGGCGCGCGACATGGGCGCCGACGTGGTCATCGCGGTCAATATCGGCTCGCAGCTGGACGACCCCGCCAACCTGGATTCGCCGGCGGCGGTCACGCAGCAGATGGTCACCATCCTGACCAACCAGAACGTGGACGCGCAGAAGGCCCGGCTCAGGCCGGGCGACGTGCTGATCGAGCCGCAGCTGGGCGATCTCTCCTTTACCGATTTCTCGCGCGCCAACGACGGCATCCAGGGTGGCGCGGCGGCGGTGCAGGCGGCGGCCCCGGCGCTCGCGGCGCTGGCGTTGCCCGACGGCGCCTGGCAGACCTACCTGGCCGCGCGCAAGGGTGGCCAGGCGGTGGCCGGCCCGCTGCGCATCGATGCCATCCAGATCCAGTCCGCGGGCCGCGTCCCCGCCAGCTTCGTGCGCAAGTACCTGGGCGTCCACGAGGGCGACACCTACAATGCCGTGGAACTCAACCGCGAGATGGCGCAGCTGTCCACTTCCGGCGATTTCGAAAGCGTGACGCAGGAACTGGTGAGGGAGGACGGCCGCAATGTGCTGAAGGTGGAGGCCCAGCAGAAATCCTGGGGGCCGCAGTTCCTGCTGTTCGGCTTCGGCGTATCCACCACCTTCAACGGCAAGGGCGGCTTCAACCTGAACCTGGGGCACCGCTATCCGTGGATCACGCCCGGCGGGCTCGAATGGCGCAACGACATCGTGCTCGGCAGCACCCAGGGCAAGTGGCATACCGAGCTGCGCCAGCCGGTGTTCGACCGCCTGGGCTTCTACGTGGCGCCATACGCGGAGTATGGGCGCAAGCGCGTAGACCTCTACGCCGACACCGCGCCCAACCGCAATACCGATCCGCTCACCGCCTACCAGATCGATACGGCCGTGGCGGGCCTGGACCTCGGCGTGCCGCTGGGCCGGCTGGGCGAGTTCCGCACGGGCGTGAACTACCAGCAGGTCAACTATTCGGCGGCCTATAACCTGCCGATCGGCACCGGCCGGCTGTTCCCGCATGCGCGCGTGCGCCAGCCCACGGTGCGCTCCCAGCTCACCATCGACCAGCTCGACGATCCGCTCTTCCCGCGCACCGGCTACTACCTGCTGGCGACCAACGAGCTGGCGTTCGGCGGCAGCGACAACCGCTTCAACGATGCGCATGCCAAGGCGCTGTGGGCCACCAGCTACGGCCGCCACACGCTGAACCTGGCCGCCGAGGCGGCCACCACCTACGGCGACCACCGCAGCGACAGCAGCGTCAGCGGCGGGCTGGGCTTTACGCTGGGCGGCTTCCAGCATCTTTCGGCCTACGCGCAGGACCAGTTCTCCGGCAATTACCTGCTCTATGGCCGCGTGACCTACCTCAACGACCTGCGCGAGTTCATCCTGCCGGGGCTGCGCACCACCGTGGTGGGCGCCAGCCTGGAAGCGGGCGATGTGTGGCTGCGGCGCAGGAACTTCGGCACCGGGCCGTACAAGACCAGTGCGAGCCTGTTCATCGGCGGCAACAGCGTGATCGGGCCGCTGTACTTCGGTTTCGCCGCGGCCCCGCAAGGGGTCTGGAACCTCTATCTGCAGCTGGGCCGCGTGTTCTAGTCCGGGCTGTCCAGTCCGGCTGGCGCGGGCAGGGCCGCGCCAGCCGCGTCCGCGCCGGCGGGGCGGAAGGTCACTGCCGAGATGCGGCCGTTGCGCATGCGTAGGGTCTGCGTGCCGCGGCCATGATGCTGCTCGCCGCCCATCACCGAGAAGGCCTCCAGGTCGATCTCGGCGCTGGAGCCTTCGATGCGCGGCGGCGCGGTGATGGCGATGCGCACGGTCTTGCCGGCGAGTTCATCGAGCCGGCCGAACATGCCGATCACCGCGTCGCGGTCATCGTAGCTGCCGGCCAGCGGATGGTCGCCATGATGGCGCCAGCGCACGCCGGGCTCGAGCAACGGGAACAGCGCCTCGAAATGGCCGCTGGTGAGCGCCTGCAGGTATTCGCTGACCACCGTGGCCACGGCCTCCCCGGTCATCGGCACTTCCACCGTGGCACGCGCGCGGCGGCGCGCGCTCTCGGGGTCGAAGCCGAGGAATTCCAGCACGCTGGCGACCACCTGCTCGCGGTCGTTGTCCACGCAGATCATGTGATAGCTGTTCTCCACCACCACCTTGCGCACGTCCGGCACCACGGCTTCGAGGAAGTCCGCCGAGCGCACGCTGGTCAGCTCATCCTCGCGGGAGTGCACCACCAGCGTGGGGCAGACGATGCGGCGGGCGCCGCGCAGCACCCAGCCGCGCAGGCGATCCACCTGCCGGATGCAGGCCAGCGGCACCCAGCGATAGTGGAAGTTGTCGCCGCGCTCGAACTTGGCCTTGACGATGGCGCGTACCAGGTCGTTCTTGATGCCGAAGGGCTCGTCCTCGTCCACGCGCATGCGCGCGGGCAGCATCGGGATGCGATAGACCAGGTGGCGCAGCGCCCGGTACCAGGGCGTGGACCAGCCGTCGATATAGACCGGCGCGGCGAGCGCCACCAGGCGGCCTTTGCGGTGCTGGCGGAGCTCGCACACGGCCAGCGCCAGCAGCGCGCCCATGCACATGCCCAGGACGTGGAAGGTCTCGTAGCGGGGCGCGCAGCGCCTTGTGCATCGGCCCCAGGTCGAACTGCGTGCCGCCGAGGCCGTGGATGAGCAGGGCACCGATGCCGCTGCCCTTGGATGCCGTCATGCTGCGTCACGCTCCTCGAAGATCTCGGCGGCCTGCAGGCGCCAGGCGCCGGCGATCACCGCGACCGATTCGTCGCCGTCGAGCAGAGGCCCGCTCATGTCGAGCACCATGGTGCTGCGTCCGGGCGGCAGCATCAGGCGGAACAGCATGTCGGTGCGGTTCTCGCCGTCGCTTTCGCGCAGCCAGCGGCCGCGCACCCGGGCGCGGTCCTCGTCATGCACGTGGGCCAGCACGTCGTCGAGCCTGGCGAAGGCGTCGTCGCTGACGCCCAGCACGCGCTCCAGGTCGCCGCTCCAGCGCAGCGTGCCGCTGTGCGGGTCCAGGCAATAGACCAGCTGCTCGCTGGCTGCCAGCGCCAGCTTGACGTCGTTCTGGCTGCGCGCCGACTGCGCCAGCAATTGCTCGCGGCTGGTGCGCAGCGTGCTGATCAGCAGCGTCAGCATGGCCGCCACTGCCAGGTAGAGCTGTGCCTCGAGCAGGGAGCGGCCATGGTTGAGCGAGCGCTCGGCGAACGGGCCGCCACCCTGGCTGGTGTTGTAGAGCACGAACAGCGTCAGGATGGCCACCGCCACCGAGCCGCCCCGGCCGCCCCACAGCAGCGTCACCACGGCGGCCAGGAACAGCGGGATATAGGTCAGCGCGAAGGCCACGCCGCTTTGCACCGGCAACAGGATGCGTTGATCGAAAATGAAGTAGGCGGTCAGCAGCAGCGCCGCGAAGGCGCCCAGGCCGAACAGGAAGTCGGCGCGGCTCATGCCGCCCGAGCGCATCGCGCGAAAGCGCGACCAGCCCGCCAGCACGGGCAGCACGATCAGCACGCCGACCAGGTCGGCCGCGCCCCACACGCGCCAGGTGCGCCAGAACGGCACGTCCTGCATCAGCGTGAACCAGGCCGCGCCCACCGCCGCGCTGGCCGCGCTGCTGACCACCCCGGCGATCAGCAGCGCGCGCACGAAGACCAGCCCTTCGAGCGAGAACTGCGCGCGCCGCACCAGCGCCACGCCCACCGCGGCAAAGCCGATCTCGTTGAGCGAGAACAGGATCAGGCGCAGGGTGTCGCGGCCCTCCACCCAGCCCAGCAGCAACTGCGCGGCAAAGAAGGCCAGCGCCACCGGCAGCCAGCGCTGCATCGGCCTGAGCATGAAGGCAGCCATGGTCACGCCGGCCGGCAGCCAGATATAGCCGGTGGCGTAGAACGGCCCGTTGAGCTTGTGCGAGACATAGCCCGAGCAGAAGTAGAGGGCCGCCCACAAAAAGAGGATGACGGCGCGGTTGCTTGGTTTCACGTTGGCTTTCCTTGGCTTGGGCCCTGGCACCGATACGGGGCCGGCCCGCCGCCGGGCGTGGCGGCAGGGCGGGCGGCGCTGTGCGTTGCGCGGCGGCCTGCCGTTATCTGAACGCGCCAGGCAGGCGCGCGGCTGACGTGGCGGCTTGTCCGGTCACGCGCATCATAAGTCCGCAAGGGTCGTTCTTGCATGGCCGGATGTCATAAAATCGTCACATTGGCGGATGCGGGCACCCGGCAGGGCCGGGCCGCCTGCCGGCCAGCCGGCGCGGGCAGCCGTGCCCCAGGCCGGCAAGCCGGCGCAGTCACAGGCTGGCAGATCGAGGCCGAAATATAAACGAGGAGAAACGACAAGATGACGAAGTTCGCGTGCAAGACCCGCTTGCTGTCCCTGCCGGCGCTGCTGGCGTGCGCCGCCGTGCCGCTGGCCATGGCCGCGCCCGCCGCGGCCGCCTGGCCCGAAAAGCCGATCCGGCTGGTGGTGGGCTTCCCGCCCGGCGGCCCGGTCGACACCCATGCCCGCATCCTCGCCGAGAAGCTGCAGCCCATCCTGGGCCAGTCGGTGGTGCTGGACTACAAGGCGGGCGCGGCTGGCAACATCGGCTCCGACGCGGTGGCCAAGGCGGCGCCGGACGGCTATACGCTGCTGCTGGCCAATACCGGCCAGATGGCGATCAACGGCTCGCTCTATCCCAAGCTGCCCTACGCCATGCCGAGGGATTTCGCGCCGGTGGCGCGCACCGCGCTGATCCCGCTGGTGATGGTGGTCAACAACAATGTGCCGGCGCGCAACCTGAAGGAATTCATCGCGTACGCGCGCGCCAACCCCGGCAAGCTGAACTTCGCCTCGGGCGGCAACGGCGGCATTTCCCACCTGATGCCGGAGATGTTCAAGCAGGCGTCCGGCACCTTTATCGTCCATATCCCGTACAAGGGCAGCGCGCCGGCGCTCACCGACGTGATGGGCGGGCAGGCGCAGATGATGGCGGACTCGATCCCGCTGTTTACCCAGTACATCAAGGCCGGCAAGGTGCGCGCGATGGCGGTGACCTCGAAGCACCGCTCGCCCGCCTTGCCGGACGTGCCGACGATGGAAGAAGCCGGCCTGAAGAACTTCGAGGTGGTCGGCTTCTACGGCATGCTGGCGCCGGCCGGCACGCCCAGCGACGTGGTGGCCCGGCTCTCCGGCGCGCTGCAGTCCGTGCTGGCCGACGCCGACACCCGCGCCAAGCTCGAGCAGCAAGGCGCGGAGCCGGCCTGGCAGGGACCGGAGGCCTTCGGCCAGACCATTGCCGCCGAGCAGAAGCGCTGGGGGCAGGCGGTCAAGGCCTCGGGCGCGAAGATCGACTGAACGGCTTCACCATCCGGGCGCGGCAGTGCCAAGGCCGCCCGCCGGGCGGTCCCACTGCATCGGCGCGCCATCCACCATCACTGGCGGCCTGATCCGCCGCGCCGCGCCCCAGGCCGTGGCTTCCACCGTTTCGGCCAGGTCCGCGGCCTGTTCCGGGGCCAGCGGGGCGGAGCCGCGCGCCAGCCCTGCGCCATCGAGCAGCAGTTGCGCGGTGCGCGCCAGCGAGGCCCGGACCTCGCTGCCGGCGCCGCTCGCCAGGCGCCGCGACAAGCCGCGGATGGCCGCGGTCGCCAGCAGATAGCCGGTGGCATGGTCGATTGCCTGCACCGGCAGTGGCCCTGGGCGGTCCAGTCCGCGCAGGCGCATGCCCGCCTCGGCGATGCCGCTGCTCATCTGCACCAGGCTGTCGAAGCCGCGCCGGCCCTGCCACGGGCCGCTCCATCCGTAAGCATCGAGCGAGACATCGATCAGGCCAGGGTTGAGCTGGCGGCGCCGCTGCGCGTCCAGCCCCAGCCGTGCCAGCGCATCGGCGCGGTAGCCATGCACCATCACGTCGGCCTGGCCCAGCAGGCGCTCCAGTATCTGCAGGTCTTCGTGGCGCTTGAGGTCCAGGCGGGCGCAGCGCTTGCCGAGCACCACTTCGGGCACCACGCCGGGCTCTTCCCAGCCAGGCGGGTCGATGCGCAGCACATCGGCGCCGAAGCCGGCCAGGAAGCGGGTGGCGACCGGGCCGGCCAGGATCCGTGTCAGGTCCAGCACGCGGATGCCCCGAAGCGGGCGCTCGGGGGTGAAGCCGTGCCGCGGCGCGGGGCTGCCATCGAAGGCTCGCCAGTGCAGCAGGGGCTCGTGGCTGACTGCCTGCCCCTGCGGGTGCGCGGCCCATTGCGCCGCCGGGCGCATGGCCGCGGCGCAGCCGCCCTTGTCCACCACGGCGTTTTCCAGCGCGTCGGCCTGCCATGCGGCCACGGCCTTCGCCACCGCCGCCTTGTCGGCCGGCACGCCGAGCACCGCGAGCGCCGCCGCGCGGTGATGCGGCGCATTGGTGTGCAGGCGGATCCAGCCGTCCGCCGCGCGGTAGTCGCCGGCCACGGCATCCCATTGCGGCGGCAGCGCCCAGCCCTGCGGGCGCAGCGAGGTGCCGAACCAGAAGGATGCCAGCCGGCGGTCCACGCTCGCCCGCGACGCGTGTCCGCCGGCCGCGTGGATGAGTTCCGCGACGGCGAGACCCGCGGCACCGGCGCTGGCGGCCGCCAGCTCGGTGACCGGGAAGACCGACGGCAGGCTGCCGCTCCCGGTCCAGGCCAGGCGTTCCAGCCAAGCGGGGTCGCCGTGCACGCTGGCCCAGATGTCGCGCAGGAAGCTGGCGGCGGCCGGGCTGTCGGGGATGTCAGGGGTAGCCGCGGYGGGCGCGGCATGTGCGCGATAGGACATGGCGGAGGTCACTGTGATTGGATCCACGAACTGGATCGACGAAGGGGCGGGCTGGCGGCCAGGTGCCTTGCAGGATAGGCCGCTTGTTTTAATAGTCAATATTGATTACCTTAATCAAGTTATTGCTTCTCAGGCCCAAGCCCAGGCTAGTCTCCCCGTCGCCATGTCCCGCTACCTCACCTCGGCCGAAGCGGCCGCCCGGCTGGGCGTTTCCCGCCAGACCCTCTACGCCTATGTCAGCCGCGGCCTGCTGCACGCCCACGATGGCGAGACACCGCGCGAAAGCCGCTACCTGGCGGCCGACGTGGAACTGCTCGCCGGCCAGCGCACGCGCGGGCGCAAGCCGCGCGAGGTGGCCAAGGCCGCGCTGAGCTGGGGGTTGCCGGTGCTGGAGTCGGGCATCACGCTGATCGAAGACGGGCGGCTCTATTACCGCGGCTCCGATGCCGTCGCGCTGGCGGCCTCCGGTACGGTGGAATCGCTGGCTGCGCTGCTGTGGCAGTGCGGGGAACAGACCGCCTTCGGCACCGAGCCGCCGGCCGCGCCCGCGCACCTGGCCGCGCTGCAGGCCGCCTTTGCCGGGCGCCGCAGCGAGGAGGCCCTGCTGCCGCTGTTCACTGCCGCCAGCGGCGACGACGCCACCGCGCAGTGGCAACAGTCGCCGGCGCGGCTCGCCGAGGGCTGCGGCGCGCTGGTGCGCCTGCTGGCCGCCTGCCTGCTGGGCACGGCGCCCGCCAGCACGCCGATCCACCGGCAGTGCGCCGGCGCCTGGGGCGTGGACGGGGCGGGCGCGGACCTGATCCGCATGGCGCTGGTGCTGTGCGCGGACCATGAGCTGAATGCATCGAGCTTTACCGCGCGTTGTGTCGCCTCGACCGGGGCCAGCCTGCGGGCATCGGTGGTGGGCGGGCTTGCCGCGCTGACCGGTGGCCGGCACGGCGGCGCCACCGCGCGCGTGGAGGCAATGTGGGACCAGCTGGCCGGCGCGCACCCGGCCGCGCGGCTGCGCGAGCGACTGGCGCGCGGCGAAGACCTGCCAGGCTTCGGGCATCATCTCTACCCGGCCGGCGATGTGCGTGCCATCTGCCTGCTGGCGCCGGTGCTGGCACATCACTCCGGCTGGCAGGAGATCATCGACGTGGCATTCGACCTGACCGGGCAGCGGCCCTCGGTGGATTTCGCGCTGGTGGCCCTGCGCCGACACCTGCGGTTGCCGCCCGGGGCGGCCTTCGGCCTGTTCGCGCTGGGCCGCTCGATCGGCTGGATCGCGCATGGGTTGGAGCAGCGCGCCGACGATGCCCTGATCCGGCCGCGCGCGGCGTACATCGGACCGCGCCCGGGCCAGGGCTAGCGCAGCGCGTCCCGCGGCCGCCATGCCGCGGCTGCGGAAAACCACGGTCCGGTCAGCCCGGCTTGCGTCAGTCCGAGGGTCACCCTGCGCACAGGTGTTCTCCCGCAGGGCGAAGATGGTGCCTCGTGGCCGCGGCGCGCGCGCCGTGCCTGCTCAGGTGCCGGTGGCCTTCCTGGCGAGGCCGGAGCAGCGGCCAAGGACGGTGGTGATGCAGCATGCGTTGCCGGACCAGTCGCCAGAGATCACCAGCCCGGTCGGGCCGGCGATCAGGCGGCGCTGGCACTGGCCGGGCACCAGTACGGGTTCGGGCGAGGTGGGTGCGCGCGCGTCGCGCGGACCGCTGCCCGGCGCGCGCGCCGGTGGCACTTCCTCGGTCCACAGGTAGGCCGTGCCGCCGGGCACCGATTGCACGGATTGCGGGGGACCCCACTGCGCCTTGGCCTGTTCGATCGGCGCGGACTGCCAGGAATCCAGCACGCGCTGCATGGCCGATTGCTCGATGCCGGCGCAGGCGCCCAGCGCGAGCGCGACAAGTAGTGTCGTCAGGAAGCGGGAAGATGCGGGAGAAGGGGCAACGGCGCGGCAGTCGGCGGGCATGGTGGCTCCAAGGGGGAAGGCGGGCCCCCTCTGCGCAGACTAGCGCAGCGCGTGGCCCGCCTGCAAGCGCCCGCGCATTGCTTATGCGGGTTTGCCCACAGTCGGCACCAGCACGGCCTTGTCCGGTTCGGCGGGCGGCTCGTGCGCGCCGTCGTCGCCACCGGCCTGGCCCAGGTCGATGCCGCTGGTTTCCGGCAGCAGCAGCGCGGCGCCCATCACCATGGCGTAGCCTACCCCTGCGACGATGGCGATGGCCAGCGGCAGCGAGGTGCGCCCGGTGCTCAGCCAGCCCACCGAGAGCGGGAACAGCGAGCCGATCACGCGGCCGACGTTGTACGAGACGCCGTAACCGGTGGCGCGGATGTCGTTGGGGTACGACTCGGAAATGGTGGCCCCGATGCCGGCGAACACGCCCTGCATCAGCACGCCGAGCGGGAAGCCGAGGAACAGCATCGAGATGTTCGAGACCGGGATCACCATATAGACCAGGGCCATGACGAAGGCGCCTGCGGCAAAGGCGATATAGGTCAGGCGGCGGCCCCAGCGGTCGGTGGCATAGGCGCCGGCCACGTAGCCCACCAGCGAGCCGAAGATAGTCATGGCCAGGTAGGAGCTGGTGCCGAACACCGATAGCCCGCGCTCGGTCTTGAGGAAGGTCGGCAGCCAGGTGGCGATCGCATAGTAGGCGCCCAGCATGCCGCCCGACAGCAGGCTGCACAGGACGGTCTTGCCCAGCAACGGGCGGCGGCCCAGCCGCGCGAGCTGCTGCCACGCCGAAGGGGCGCCGCCTGCCGCGCGCGCGGCCCGGCTCTTGAGGAAGATTTCCGGCTCTTCGAGGTTGCGGCGCAGGTAGACCACCACCAGCGCCGGCAGGATGCCCATGAAGAAGCAGATGCGCCAGGCAGTCTCCGCCGGGAAGAGGCTGAAGGTGATGGCGTAGGCGATGGCCGCCGCGCCCCAGCCGAACGAATAGCTGCTGGCCGTGAAGCCCGAGTACTTGCCGCGATGCGCCGGGTTGCGGATCATCTCCGTCACCAGCACCATGCACAGGGACGACTCGCCGCCGAAGCCCAGGCCCTGCAGCATGCGGAAGGCCAGCAGCTGTCCGGGCGTGTTGGCCAGCCCGCACAGGAAGCAGGCGAAGGCGAACACCACGATGGTCCAGCGCAACACACGCACGCGGCCGTAGCGGTCGGCCAGGATGCCCGCGCCGATGGCGCCCACCAGCGACGACACCAGCGTCCAGGTGACGATGGCGCCCGCGGCCGACTTGCTCATGCCCCATTGCGTCAGCAGCGTCGAAATCAGGAAGGAGTAGATTATGAAGTCGAACACGTCGACTGCATGGCCAAGGAACGCGCCGTAGAAACCCTTGCGCTCCATTTTCGATAGATCCCTGAACCAGTCCAGCATGTTCGCTCCTTTTGTGGATGGGGGCGGTGCCCTGTCAGTCTTGTTGCGCCGGGGCGCGTTGCACCGTGTTGGAATGAACCGGCGGCGGCCGGAAGCCGAGGCCCGCTGCCTCGAGCAGCTGGGCGAAACGCAGGGAGGTCAGGTCGGCGAAGCGCCCGGCGACGATCTGCACGCCGACCGGAAGGCCACTGCGGCCCGGGCCGATCGGGGCCACGGTCGAGGGCAGGCCGCACAGGCCGGAATGGCCGGCCCAGAACAGCTGGCTGGTGAGCGGGAGCGCCCGCCCGTTGACCTGGAGCGTGCGCTCCCAGGGCTCGCCGCTCTCATCCAGCACGAAGGCGGTGGTGGCGGCGGCCGGGCACAGCAGCACGTCGAAATCGTCGAAGAAGCGTTGCCAGGCTTGCGCGAAGGCGGCGCGCGCCTGCTGCAGCTGCAGCCACTGGCGGTGGCGGATGCCGGCGCCGGTGAACTGCAGGGTGGCGTAGTCGTGGTCGTCCGGTGCCACCGCGGCGGCGGCAGCGGCGCGGGACAGCGCGGCATCGAAGCTGGCATCGTCCATATGCACCGAGGTAGTGGCGCGCAGCATCAGTACATAGGTGTGCCAGAGGGCGGCGGCATCGAAGTCCGGCCGCGCGTTCCACGTTACCCGGGCGCCCTGGCCCGCCAGCCAGCGGCCCAGGTTCTCGATCTCGTCGCTGACTTCGGCGTCGACCTCGCACTGCGGGTGGCTGGGCAGCACGGCGACGCGGAAATCGGCCAGCGCGGCCTGCCCGCAGGGCGGCAGCGAAAGACGGTAGGCCAGTGCCTCGCCGCCGTCCGGGCCGGCCAGGGCCTGCAGCAGCAGCTCCAGGTCGCGCGCGCTGCGCGCCAGCGGGCCGGCCACGTTGATGTCTTGCTCCCCGTAGGTGCGGCCGATGCCGTGGCCACGCAGGGGGATCAGGCCATGGCTGCTCTTGTGCGAGAASACGCCGCAGTAGTGGGCCGGATTGCGCAAGGAGGAGCCGATGTCGGAACCGATGTCGAAGAAGCTCATGCCGGCGCACACCGCGGCGGCGCTGCCCCCCGATGAGCCGCCCGGGGTGCGGCCGGGGTCGTGCGGGTTGCGCGTGGTGCCGTAGACGGCGTTGTAGCTCTGCCAGTCACGCAGGCCTAGCGGCACATTGGTCTTGCCGAGCAGCACCGCGCCGGCTGCGCGCAGGCGCTCGACCACGGCGGCGTCGCCGGCGGCAATGTTGTGCCGTTGCGCCGGGCTGCCGCAGGTGGTCGGCCAGCCGGACACGTCGAAGGATTCCTTGATGGTGAACGGGATGCCATCCAGCGCGCCAAGCGGCCGGCCCTCGGCGCGGCGCCGGTCGCTGGCCCGGGCCGAGGCGCGGGCGGCGGAGAAATCCGACACGACGATGGCGTTGATGCTGGCGTGCGATGCGGTGTAGGCAGCTTCGCACCAGTCGACCAGGTCTTGTGCGCTGGCGTGGCCCTGGGCCAGGAGTTCGGCTGCCTTCCAGACTGGCAGAAAGCAGGCGTCTGCCTGGCTGGGATCGGTGCTCGCAATATCTTGCCGGGTCACGCTGGGCTCCGTCTTGTGGGCTCGAGGCGGCCGGCGCGCGCTGCTGGGCGCGCAAGATCACCGCGAAAATCGGTATACTATATTCACAAAATTGCAGAGTGCAAGACGAATATTGGATGAGACGATATGCGTCACTTCCTGGTGCAATGCAACAGGTTTTGGCACAAAATCGGGGTTTAAGCCAGGCGGATGGCGCCTTTCGTGCCCCGCGACGGGGCCTGGAGGGAGGCTTTTTTGTATACCGTTTCCCGGCGACGCGGGCTGGCTATTGCGGCTGCACGTAGTGGTCGGCGATGCCGTAGGGATTGGCGGGGGTGAAGCGGACTTGCATCGGACCCTCGGGTGTCAGGGTCTGCCAGCTCCCGTCCGAGCGTTGTGACAGTTCGCCCAGGCCGCTGGCCCAGCGCGGATAGTTCTCGGGCACTGCGAGGAAAGCGGCGACCGTCGCCGCCGGCTGGTCGATATCGATGCCCAGGGTCAGGCAATCGCATTGGTTGGCCATCGCATGCTCCGCTGTGTGGGCTTACTGTCTATCTGCCTGGTGATCGGGGAAAGACAGGGTTTGCTGATCCGGGCTGGCGCGCTTGCGCGGGCGCGTGCCGGCAGGTGACACGGCTTCGCGCCTGGCGGCATGGCGCGCCGGTGCCGCTAGCGCTTCCAGGGCAAATTGCCGGGTCGCCTCCAGCGGCACGGCATTGGCCAGCAGGTCCGCCAGCCTCGGCGCCAGGATTTGATAGGTGTCCAGGTCGAAGCGTGCCGGGTCCGCGAGCAGCGCAGGGGCGTCGTCGAGCGAGGCCACCGAGCCGAGGTAGCACCAGTTCTCCAGGATATGCCACCAGGCCTTGGCGCCTTCCCGCTCGCGCCATGCCACGGCGCCGGGGAACGGCCAGGGCCGGACTGCCTGGTCCGCCAGCGCGGCGACCATCCGCTCGCGATGGGCCGCCAGCGACTCGTCGCCCGTGCAGGCGCCCTGGCAGCGGTGGAGCTGGCGGGCGAAGCAAGGCAGGCCGCGCCGCGCCGGCTTTTCCAGCGTCAGCGCCGCCAGGCAGAGCTGGTGGGCCTGCGCCAGTTCCGTCAGATGCGCTTCGGCGCCGGCACGGCTGGCGAAGGCACCATAGAGGTTGGGATGGCGGGCGAAATCCGTGTCGCGGTCCGAGCGCAGCAGCGGCGCGCTCAGGCCGGGCGGCAATTCCCAGGCGTACAGCGCGGCATTCCGGCGCAGCATCCGGTTGTGCAGCGGCTGCATGCGCTTGATCAGCTGGGCTTCGAGCAGCAGCGCGCCGGTCTCGTCGCCCGTTTCGCGCCATTCGACACGCCGTACCGCGCGCGCCAGGCGCATTTCCAGCGCGGCGCTGTGGTCGCCTGAAAAGTGCGCACCAATGCGCTGGCGCAGGTGGATGCTCTTCCCTATATAGAGAGGCAGGTCCTGGTCGCCGTAGAAGAGATAGACGCCGGGGCTGTCCGGCACGTCGTCCAGCGCCGTTTCCTCGAGGCCGGAGGGCAGGCTTGCCCGCTTGACCAGCGACCGGACGGCGGACTCGACCAGGTCGACGCTGTAGAGACCGTGGATCTTCTGCCAGAACTGCCAAAGCAGCTCGGCGTCGGCCAGTGCGCGGTGGCGTCCCTTGGGCTCCAGTCCGAAGCGGGCGATCAGCGCGTCCAGTCCGTGGCGCGTCATCGAAGGGAACAGCGAGCGGGAAAGGCGCAGCGTGCACAGCACATCGGCGCGGAAGGTAATGCCGGCGCGGCGGAATTCGTTCTTCAGGAAACCGTAGTCGAAGCGCGCGTTGTGCGCCACGAAGAGCTTGCCCTGCAGCCGCTCGGCCAGGTCCTCGGCCAGCGATTCGAAGCGCGGCTGGCCGTGCACCATGGCCTCGGTGATGCCGGTGAGCTGCTGGATAAAGGACGGGATGCCGACGCCGGGCTCGACCAGCGTATCCCACTCGACGATGCCGTCCGGCCCGACCTCCACCACGCCGATCTCGGTAATGCGGTCGCGGGTGGCGTCGGCGCCGGTCGTCTCCAGGTCAACGAAGACGATCGGACGGGATAGGGCGGCGGCGAGCGCCTGCGCATCCAGGTGACGGGGCAGGCCGTCCGGCTGATACGGCGGCTCGAGGGAGGCAAGGTCTTGCATCCAGGGATTCTAATGGATGGGGATGGGTGGGGAAGCCTGCGGGTGGTGGCCCGGATGGGTTCGAGACAGTCGCTGGCGACCGCATGCGCGTCCCGTTCATCAGCGCGTCACAAACGATTCGAAGGAATTTTCAGAAAAGGCTTGCCAGGACCGTGGGCGGGCCTTAATATTCGCTCCCTCGCAACACGAAGCGCGGCTGCAAAGCAGACGGGACAAGGGTTGCGGGGTGAAC
>NZ_JBFTND010000164.1:0-17159 GCF_056397305.1 Cupriavidus sp. 05N40 | reverse complement strand
ACTCCGGGCCATCAAACTGACGCACCTCTCGAGTCTTATACCTTAACGATGCATAGTTAAGGGGATGGTCTGCTGGCCGCCTGCCAGCAAAGGGTTTTGAATGCTTTGGGGACGTATGTATTGATACTTCGTAATACATACAAACTCAGCAGGCCGGTGGAAACACCGGCCTCTTCATTGCATCGCGCGCTATTCACCGAAACGGTAGGGGGAGGACTGCAACCGACCCCTTTGAGACGTCCAACGCGAAGGGCCATACCGCCCGGTCACACCTTGCCGCGGAACGCAAGGAAGTAACTGTCATGGAACCGGCACCAACTGGCGCTGTCGGCCAAATGCGGATATTCGCGTCGAGACGCGAAAGCGGACACTCGCAGTATCCCAAGTGGAAACTTGATTGGGGGTCAGCGGGTCTGGCGCCCCTACGCCGTTTGGGGGCATGTCAGATTGGTTCGGACAGCAGCAAATCACGCCGATGCCGCGGCAACGGCTGGATACGACCGTTCGGAGCCCCACTCAGTGCGCCGCGAGGTAGGCCTTGGCGGCGGCAGTCTCCGGTCGCGCGCTGTCCGCATTTTTGGTGAGCACGAGGAGTCGTTTGTAATACTCGACCGCTTTATCGCGTTGCCCTGAGGCGTCCGCGGCGTGCGCGGCGCCGTACAGGCCGTGATAGCGGTTCGGGTACTCCCGCAGCGCCGCCTCGTATTCCCGCAGGGCTTCGCCGGCTCTTCCTTGTACGGCGAGCAAGTCGGCGAGTAACTCGCGCATCGGAAACAGTCGATTCTCCATGGCCACGTTCTTGATGCTGGCGTCCTCGCCATCGGCGGCTGCCCGCATCAATCGCTCCGCTTGCGTGGGGTTGCCCTCGGCTTGTGCGGTCCACGCTGCGACGGCAGCGATCTCCTCGTCGGTTCTGGCCACCCAATAGGACTCGTTTGATTTCCCGAGTTCCTCCCGCAACGTCTTGAGCGCGTCGATCTCCTGTTTTGCGCTCGTCAAGCCGCCACTGCGGGCCATCCCGAGACCGCGCGCAAAGCGCGTGATCGAATCAGCGTATGCCCAGTTGTTCGAGGTAATGGGCAGGGCGGCGGCCGCCTTCCAGTCTGCTCGCTCAAGTGCATAGCGCGCGGGCATCGCCGCAACAGAGTTCTTGTTGCCCTTCAAGACCGGCGGTTTGCGCATGGCGTCGGCTAGGCCTTGTTCGATCAAGGCGCGCGCCTTCACATCCTGCGATAGCTGCAGATGCGCATAGACCATGAAGTCCAATGCGTGGTAGTAATCGGGTTGAACCTCGAGGGCCGCCTGGTTGGATTTGATCGACTCTTCCCAAAGCCCGAGCATCGTGTAGATATGCGATGGCATGTGCCGCGCATGTGGCGCCGCCGGTGCAATGCTGGCGTATTTGCTCGCCGCGGCGAGACCCTTTGCGGCAAGCGGCGGATAATCATAGGCGTGGATCAGGTAATGTGCGGCTCCAGGATGTTGAGGATTCTTCGCGAATAGCTTCTCCAGAATCTCCGCCGACTTACGCTGGTTGGCGTAGGTCCTGTCGCTCACGGGCGCGGCGGCCTGCAGAGCTAGCGCGTAATAGATCCAGACCTCGTCATCGTCCGGATAGCGCTGCGTCATTCGTTGCATTGCGTCAGCGTAAGCCTGCAGGCGAGTGTCCACTGACACTCTATCGTAGTCGCGGTAGTATGCACCGATCGCGTCGATCCAGTCGCGCTCGCGTTGTGTCTTCGCTCCGATCGCACGGGCCTTGGCAACGGCTTCCGAGGCCGCCTGGGCGTCGCGCAGCGACGGCGGGCCCGCAAGCGAATTGCCCAGCAGATTAACGGCGAGTCCCCAGTAAGCAATTGCGCAGTTAGAGTCCTGCTCGACGACCGCATTGAAGGTCTTGCCCGCCTCTGTGAACCAGAAGGAGTGCAACATCGCGACGCCCCGCTCGAAGAGTGGTTGTACCTTCGGGTCGCAGGAAGTGGGGAAGGTGATTTTGCCTAGCTGGTAGGTACTCGCGTGGTGTTCGTCGGCGAGCGCGAAACCCGACCCCAACATCAACGCTGAAACCGCGACACCGGCAATGTTGCGTGGGTGCATGAGTGTCTCCGGTCGATCTCTAGTCTAGCGCTCTCAGTCCAAGAGTCAATTAGACTAACCCTATGGGAATCGGGTCGCAACGACATAGGCAACCTCCGCGAGATGCTTCAAAAATGAAACCGATGGCGAGGGAAACTGGCGGCAATGTGTAAGAACTGCCAAATAAGAACTACAGCTATTCAGGCATTGCGTCGTCCGATCGGGCGATTTGGGCATGTTTCCATGATAAGCACGCAAAGCGCGAAGGAGGGTGATGTGAAGGATAGGTGCCTGATGCGGTGCTGACAATGCGATATGACTGGCCGTGTTGGACGCGACGGTGTCCTAGAATTGAAATGACGGTCTGCGGGAAGTGACCGGCAGATCAGATGCAGCGAGTCCCTGCACCATGCAGAATGGAGGCGTGTCATGCCCACCTATTCGTACCGTTGTGAGAAGTGCGGTCAGGTCTTCGACCACGCTGAACATCTAGCTGAACATGCAACGGCCCATCCGCCGTGCCCCAAGTGCGGCAGCGAAACGGTCCAGCACGTGCCGACGCCGTTTGTGGCGAAGACGGCCAGGAAGAGTTGAGGCCTGCCAGGCCTGCGTGAATCGCGCGTGATGGCGAACGGCAGCTAGTGGCCGATCGTCGACCTCGACGAAGCCAGCAGGGATAGCCGCGCACAGGCTCACGGCGCGAGCATGTTCCTACCAGTGAGATCCGCCATGCGTGGTGACAGTCCTCGTTCGATCAAAGCGCAGGCATCGCGTCCTTATACGCCACGGTTTCCTACATCGGGCGCCACTGGTAGATCGCGTGCAGATTTCCCTTGTAGGAACAGCCATCACGCACGCGACCGTCCGCGAAGCCCCGTGATGCCGTGCCTTATCTCGGATTGCCCGCCGCCGTCAGGCCATTTCACTGACAGCTTCGCCAGCCAGCGCGACCTCCGTCTCGTCGGTCACCGTGCTTTCCGCTATCTCGCTGTCGACTTCGGAAACCATGTCGCCCAGACCGATGGCGACCGTGATATTCGGCGTCCAGTTCTTGCGGTCGGTGCTGACCTCGGCAAACGTGGTCACCGTTGCGGTGTAGCCCTGCGCTCTGAGGTCGTCGGCTAGCCGTTGCGCGCGCGGTTCCAGCGCTGCTTGCGGATTGTCTTCGTTGATGTCGAGTACCAGTCTGGTCTCGAATTCTTCCTTGCCCCTCTGGATTGCCGTTTGCATTGCCTTGAGCTGCTTGTTCGCGAGCGCAACGAGCTTGCTGTACCTGGATTCTTCCTGGCTGGCGCGCAGTGCCTTGGCGGCGTTGATGATTTCGGTGCGGTCCACGAACATGATTGCCTTTCGAGGTGGGGGAGAGAAAGCGCAGGCGCCGCACGGGCTTGACTTCAGGAGCCAGCTTTCCGGGATGCGACCACAACTGTATAAATATACAGTGTTCGCCGGCTAATCGGCAAGTCCCTGACAGCAGATCTGGCGAATCGCGCTATGGTTGACGCGTCTTGACCAAAAGCGGCGCTGCTCGGAAGTGATTGAGTCCCGCACATGGTGGGACAGCACGATATCTCTCCTCGGGCAACTTCTACTTGCAGATCCAGCAAGGCGGGGCACCGCCCCAGGCCAAGGCCTTCTACGACTACATCAGCACGCCCGCCGCGCAGGAGATCACGACCCGGAAATACGCTGTGGGAGAAGATGAAGCGGCTGGCTATCCGGACTTCGGAGTCTGAACCAGGAGGTCACTGATCGGCCCCAGCTAGTTGCTGCAGCAGTCGCCTTTGCCATGTGTTTGAACGGGTGGGCAGGGAACCGACCCGTATGAGCAAAAGACGCAGCAGTCTCCTCGCTTAGGGGTGAGCGTTTGATCGCAGCCCTTACATGCATAGAACCATTGGCACGCTTCGATCGGCATCATTTCTGCCGCCACGTAGCCACAATGAGGGCACGTTAGAATCGACTGAAGAACGACATCGGACATGGCTGGAACGTTGTCTTGGACAGCTTGGAACTCATCATACATCGCCGCTGCCTACGTCATCCGCGCATCGGGCGAAACCCGCGACCAGAAAAGACGTGAAGCGGCTATTTGCTAGCAACGGCGCCTGTCGCCGGCTCGGCCGAGGCAGAGTGTATGGCAAACAGCGCGGCAGTAGCTGCGAGCCCCAATCCGCCCGATATCCATAGTGCTTGCGCGCCCCAGAGGTCGATGCAGATGCCGAACAGCCACGGCGCCAGCGCCTGCGCAGGATGACTAGGATTAGCCCGGCCGTCGCCACGGCCCCTTCGGTCTTTGAGGTCACCAAGTCCGACATGTTGCTGGAGTGCGACGCCGTCAGTCAATCCATCGATACTGCACGGTCAGCGTGATCGTCTTGTAGTCTCCGCCGGCACGGGTGATCCAGCCCTTGGACGCACTGACCTTGCCAGACCAGTTGGTCGCGAGGGGCACCGATAGCGTCAGCCCGTACCGCGTATTGGTGCGGCGATCGTCGTTGCGGACGCCGTCCACTGTCGTATTGCCTCCGCTATAGAAGCCTGCATCGGCGGCGAGCCACAGGCCGGGCCGGAACTGGTATCCGCCATGTAGTTGCACGACTGCTAGTGGGCCCTGCTGGCGTTGCCTGCTGCCCAGAAATTCGTCATTGGCTGTAAAGAGCCAGACCCCGAACGCACCTTCGGCAAACCAGTTGCCAAATGGCGCCGAGACGCCGACTTCCGGCTTGAATGCCCAACGGTTTGCGCCGATATTGATCAGTCTATCCGCGTGATATTGCCCGCTCGGCATTACCACCGTCAGGCTTGTTCCCAGGCTGGGGACTGGCGGATGCCTCGCGAACTCGGCCGGTGTCTTTGCGCCGCCGCCCAGAAGATTGACCGCGAAACGCAGATAGGCGTCGCCGACGCCGGCACGATAGACGCTGTTCGGCGCGTCCAACACGTTCCCCGCGACGTTGGCGCGCGAGTAGGGCAGCACGACGCCAACGGAAGCCGTGCGGCCAAGCAGGTCGAACACCTGCAGATAGCCCAATGCAAAAATGTCGATCTTCGCGCTGACGTCCGTAATCGGCAGGGAGGGGTCGGTCAGCACATCGCCGCCGAGCCTTGCATAAGTTGCCAGCAGGAAATGCGTGCCAACCGGCGCCGCCGAATAGGTGCGCGGCTCGAGTTCCTGGGCCATACAGCCGTCGGCGAGCACGCCAAGGCAAGGCAACAGCCATCGGACCCACGGTGCGTACGCGGCAGGTCTGTCCCACCCTGGCATCTATGTCTCCTCCCGGCTATCCCGCCATGAAAGCCTTAGAACGCGACGGTCAACGCAGCGATCACTACCTGCTCGTGGGATTTTGGATTGAACCAGTATATGTGAAGGCGGGGGGGGCATCCGGAACAACGTCGCGCCATCGGCTGGACGCTGCTCGCAAGCAGCACTGTCAGAAAGAAGCCGACATTCGAATGTCGGCCTGAGAGCGCAGTCCTGTGACCGTAGTTGGCCGGTTGCGCATGAGCAGGGCCGCGCCCGAAACGGTCGCACGAATTCGTATCATCGTTTCGTTGGCCAGCATCGGCCGCGCTAGTACTTGATGTCCCGTTTTTCCTGGCGGCCCTCCTGCTTTGTGTCGCGCTTGTCTTGCCGGCACTGGGAGTTGCTCTTCTGGTTTGCAGCCCGGCAGTCGACCTTGCCCGCGCGCGCTTCCTGTTTGGCAGCCTGGTTTGCGTCCCTGCCTTGTTGGCGCTGTTGCGACTGGTTGGTGGCCAGGGCAGCCCCCGATAGCGCCAGGAGTCCGGCGGCGGCCAGCATTGCGCCCGCCCGCCTCCAAAGTCCATTTCGTGATTCGACCATTTTCACCTCCTCCGTGCTGGGTAGAAACGGCGGTCAGTTGTCGCACAACGCCGCCTTCGCAGGCTCGTAGAGAGCCAGACTGAAGAAGCCTCCTCCGACAAAAGAAAGCATCCCTTGCCCGCAGCCGATGATGGCACGAATGAGTGTCGCCGAGAACAAATTCCCATGCGCAAGCCATTCCTCAAAGGGTGGCAATGGTTCGTGAGTGGCCGACGATCCCACGTCAGTTGCGGCGCGCGTTTCTTTTGCGGGGATATCGCTTGATGGCCCGGCAAGCGACATCGGTCAACCGATCGCCAGTCGGCGCTGCCGGCCCCTGAACAGCCCTTCAATCCGCGATAATGGGTCGAGGTCGAACATGGGCTATGTGCGCTCGGCAAGGTCTCATTACCGGACAACTCGCGGGCACATGGATATGGCCCGTCCTTTCCACTGAAATGGACAAGGCGTTCGGCGGCCTCTGACATTCCGAGGGAAAGTGTATGCGCAGCACTCAGCACCTAGCAGCCAGTAACGCGGTGGCGCAAAACCTGATCCTCCGGATGCTTGCCTGGCTCTGTGTCGCTATGCTTATGTTTCCCGGTGTGGTGCTGGGGATGGACTTCAAGATCTATTACCAACCCCAACTTAAGCTGAAAATGCTTATCGGGGAGGGAAGGATTCAGAATGGTGATGCAGATAAGCTTCTGGYGCTCGCCAAAATAGCTGACCGTGATGACGAAGGACTTGTTACCCTTGTTTTAAATAGTCCGGGAGGAAATGTCGAGGCTGCTTTCCGAGTCGTCGATGCGATGGATGAAGTACGTGTCTATACAATAGTTCCAGATAATGCCAGGTGCGCGTCTGCTTGCGCTTCTATCCTGTTCGCTTCCGGAGAACGCCGAAGTGTTGTTGGTACGGGGCTGCTCGGTTTTCACAGTTGCTATCGGCGCGAAGGACGAACCTATACCGATGACTCGCTTTGCAACGAAATAATCGCGGCCAACGCAATGCAAAGAGGGATCAGCCACGCAGGTATCAATCGTTTCGTCAAGCAATATGGTGCGCGAGACATGGCATGGGTCGAGCGCGACGTCGCTTGTAAGTCGCTGCAGGGGCTCTGTAAGCCAGGGCTACTGGAAGTTCAATACGAGACGAAGATCGCGTTGATGAGAAGTCTTGATTGCAGCAAGCTCATATCTATTAAAGCGCAGCTTGTTTGCGGGGATGCGGAACTTGCTCGTATTGATAGACAGTTGACAGAAATCTATTATCAAAAGATAAAATCATCGCCTGACAAGGATCGGTTACGAGCGGATCAGAGAGCATGGCTTCGCAATTCTCGCAATGTGTGTGGTGATAAGGCTTGTCTACTTCTAAGCTATCATCGCCGCATCGCTGAGCTAAAGCGGATGCGGTCATAAAATGACGTGTCGATCGACGCTGGCCATGCTCAATCGCCAGAGCGTGAGCGTCACCCGGCGCCGCAGCAAAACGGCGCTCCTGAGTGGCGCGCGACATGAGGTGATTCCGCCTGTCCGAGCCTGGGAAGTGGGACGATGACGCCGCCTCTTTCGGGCGGCCAGCCCTCTTCTTCGGCAAGCGCCAGCCAGGAAGCCTCCCCTGGATCCAACTCGCTGAGGTGATTTATGACGTTAACGCCACACTAGCCAAGTCGAGAGACGGATGGATCGAAACGATATGAAATGTTTGCAATCATGGACCTTAATCAAGATAAAGTCTAAGTTTGCGAACATATTCCGGTCTTGACCACAAGCACCCCCATCGCTACCATGTTCGTAATCACAGACCTAAAGCGTCTTATAGTTCAGGATTACGGACATCATGAAACGAGACGAATCTCCACTTCTGCCTCTTTCCCGGCTCACTGAAGCCGAGCAGCTCGGTGAGCGTATCACTCAGCTGCGCCAAGGCCTGAGGCTACGCCAAGCGGATGTTGCTGCGCGCGCCGGGCTCTCCCGGGGAACCGCGATCCTGATCGAAAAAGGTGATCCGGGACGGACTCTTACGCAGCTCCTGCGCTATGTTCATGCCCTGGCGCCGGAAGTCACCCTGCAGGCGCTCCTGGCAGGCGATGTGCCGGCATTGATCGCCTTGCATGCGCGCAAGCTGCCACAGCGCATTCGCTCCGCAAGCAAGGCGGAACTGCGTGAACTCGATTTCTAAGGATAAACCTTGGCCCCTCGTCGCGCTCCCAACAAGGTAGCGGTATTCGCCCACATCGCCGATCAGGCGGAAGGGCATCACTTCGTGCCCGCAGGACTGCTCAGTCGCGAGGCGTCCGCGGGTCGGGAAACCGTCAGCTTCGCCTATGGCACGCGTTACCTGCAGCGGCCGAACGCCATCGAGGTAGACCCTCGCGCGCTCACCTTGGCGCAGGCGCGGCAGGCGGAGCCCGGCACGGTTTGGTACCCGCTGCCCGAGGTGAACGAATTTGGGGGGATCCGCGATGCTGCGCCCGATGCCTGGGGCCGCCGCGTCATCGAGGCGCGGCTCAATGCCGCGCCGAACTCGCTCGACGAATTCACCTACCTGCTGGAGGCCGGCAGCGACCGCGTTGGTGCGCTGGACGTGCGGGAGGACACAAAGAGCCCCGCTCACAAGGGGGCCGGGGGGCTGATCGATCTGCCATACCTCTTGCAGGCGGCTGACGCGGTCGAGAGCGGCGAGCCCATTCCGGCGAACCTGTTGCCATACCTCGGCGGCGTGCCGTCGGCCGGCGGCGCGCGCCCGAAAGCTTCCGTGCGGGAGGCCGACAGCGTCCTGTGGCTGGCCAAGTTCCCGTCCAAGACCGACACGCTCAACATGGCAGTCCTCGAGGCCGGCGCCCTGGAGATCRCGCGGACCGCCGGGCTTTCCGTTCCGCCGGTGAAGATGATCGCGGTCGGGGGCAAGCCGGTGCTGATGATCCGTCGGTTCGACCGCTACTGGGCGCCGGCCGGGCAAGCGCTCTCGGCCATGGCGCGCGGCTACGACACCGAGCCCATGCCTGGTTATACCGAAGGCCGCATAGCGCAAGTCAGCGCCTTGACCCTGATGGGATGCCCGGAGATGGAGTCGATGGCCAAGGGCTACAAGGATCTGGCCCAGACGATTCGCGAGCAGGTCGTTGCGTCGTGCGTGAAAGCCGACAACGAGGAGCTGTTTGCCCGCATGGTGCTTAACATCTTCCTGACCAACGACGATGACCACCTGCGCAACCACGCGTTTGCCTACGACACGCAGCTGCAGGGCTGGCGCTTGAGCCCGCTGTATGACGTCGTGCCGCGGGCGTCCGTCTCCATGGAGCGCCGCCTGCACCTGAGCGTGGGCACGCAGGGGAAGCTTGCAACCCTCGACAATGCGATGRGCGAATTCTCTGCTTTCGTGGCGGACCGGCCTAAGGCGCTCGACGTGATTCGCCGGGTATGGAGTGCAGTGCGGGGCTGGAAGAACATTTATGAAGGCCTGGGAGCCACCCCGGATCTGATTCGCACGCTCGAGCAGGCCGTCCGAAGCCTCTCGGACATTGCGAGTCCGCCGCTGGAGAAGGACATCCGGCGCGGCGCGGAAGCCAAGGCAGCATAGAAAAACGGCGAGGAGATCCTTGCCGTTTCCCGACAGGGTTGGCAGTCACACGGGGCTGCAGGCCCATCGACCGCTAATCCCCAACAATCTCCTCCCCCTCAGACAGTGCCGCGAATTGTGGCGCTTCTTCGGCACGGCCCGCAGGACGCAACCACGACTCTTTCCGGACAATGGCGGTGTCGGATTAAATCACGATTACCCCAAGCTGTCCGATGCCGTCGACGCAGCCAAGCAAGCCGCCACTCCATTCTGGCTTCCGCTTGTGCAAACGCCTCAGCTTCCTCCGTGGTCGATTCTTCCCGCTCGAAAGACCGTTTGAACAATGCCAGCGAGTGTGTGGTGTTTCACCAGGACGAACCCCTGATGCTTCCCGGAGGACAGGAGCGTCGCAATTTAGAACAAGAGTCCGAATAGGCGCTTTAGCAGTTCTTCGAGGGGCATCATGGTCAGTGCCAGCGGTACAATTGGAATTAGGACAGCCGCCGCAAGTTGCACAATGGCATCCCTAGTGATAGGGGCGAGGCGCATGCCGCGTACCACCTCGAAACTATTGGCCAGATCGGCAAGCGACTGAATGTCGCCGCTACCCACCAAGGGTTCGTCGATTGGCGCGCCACCACGTAGCCATTTGGTATCAAACTCGCGYACATAGCGTTCTGCCAGAGCACCATACTCATTCAGGCCTATCCGCTTCGTCTGTGCAAGCTGAGGCGCAAATACCAGCAACGGGCCGAAAACCACACCCAGCAGAAAGACGACCATTACAACGATTTCCATCTTGAATTCCGGTAGCGCTGCTCGAAGGAAGAAAATGCGATTACCGAGATTTGCGGCAAGCATGACTCCATGCGCCGCGAGAAGCAGTGCGAAGGCATTGACGGTATTGGAAAGAAAGCCGAGTCCACCGACACGATCCGGATGAGTCGGAATCAGGCTCAGCTTAATGCGCGATACCTGCCAGAGAAAGCGCATCCAAATGAATAGCCTGAAATACCATCGAATTAGCAGGAACTGGAAAAGCGGCAAGCTCACGTAGCCATACCAGATGCCGGCCAGTGTGAGCGTCAAGCCGCCGCCAGTAGGCGATGCGTACCATGTGGCCGCTTGGAGGCCGGTATAATGACGCCAAATGATCAGGACGCCGACTCCATATACGAGGGCGACCAACAGCACCTCCGCTAGCACGGAATTGCGCAGTCGGAATGCCGCGTTAATGGCGCCATCAAATTGATCCGTAGCGGCTTCGGGGATCAAATTCCGCTCCGTGAACGCCTGGCCGATACCAAGTAGGCGCCGGTGCACCACCAGTTCCGCAGCGATTAGCAAGGGTACTGCAACAAGGAAACGGAGGTGAACTTCCATGTCCATCAGGAACGGCACCGTCGCACCTTTGCCCAACAAACTTCCTTCGAAGGCAGAGAGCAACAGAAGCGGCAACCACGCGAAGAGGGATAGGAAGACGATGCGTTGGCGCGCCAATAGCAATGCATCGTCGGACAAGTGTGTCCGACGCAGCAGTTGATAGAGCGGCCCTCCTAAGACCAGCGAAAAATTTTTCCGATCTCGCAGAATATCGTCACCGGAAGTGGCTGCGGGCTGCGTTCGCTTCAATCCAAAGCTTCGGCCGCTACTCATTTCGTTTCACCAGTCATTTCAACAACCCAGTCAGGCGGCGCAATACGGCTGCGCATACGCTTAGCCAACGCCACGATCTCGTAGCCGTTCGTCTGCGCAAGCGCACGCGCTGCGGAAACGCTTTCCGCATACGACGGCAGCAGGCAGGCCAGCAGGCACATGGCAGCAATGAGCAGCGCCGTCAGCGCGGCAATGGACGCCCAGCGGGCGGAATCCCCATTAGCCATTCTTGCCACCCTCAGCCCGACGACCATCGAGATTGCGGAGGTGGGACCGATCGCAAGCTGGCGGGACGCACCGAACAACGCGTAGAGCAGACCGCCGACGAGATAGCAGTAGATGCCGTAGTCGGCGAGTGTCACGCCGGCAATGGCATCGTGCGCCAGCCATTGCGGCTGATAGGTGGAAAACCACTGAACTGGAGGAAGTACCGCGCGCCACCGGCCCACGGAAGCGCCGCTGGTGACTTCGCCAGCAGTGCGGGGCGTTTCAGTCACGGCTCCTCCCTTCGTCAGAACCAAGAGACGGGGAGCCAGAACGGGCCGGCCACAGGCGTGCCGTCTTTACTACCCATTTGGACAATAGTGTAGGGCAGGGCGCGCTTCCGGAAAGGAGAATATTGATTCCAGAAATCGAGGCTGGGAACCATCCCCTCTTGCGTATTCGGGGCGAGCCGGCTTTGACACTACGCGAGGTGGGACATCCGTGGGCGGTTCATGAAATCGGCAGCAAAAATCATATTGGCATTTCCCGACACATGGGAAGAGCCTCCACCCCTCATCTCGCCATGGTCAGAGCGCGGGGATCGGTCGCGCATTAGGTGCCTACGTCGGCACGCGGCGTGTAAGTTGTAACTGAGTTCGTAGCAACAGGTCTGCCAAGCCATTGAAGTCCCGAAAAATCTTAGAACCCATGGAACCCTCACACAAAAGTCTCTCTGGAGCATGTTTTATCCTGCCAGGCTGACAAGAGTGGTACGAATATTGAGGACGCTTGGCTGCGTCGCATGGGGCCCGGGCATTTTGGAATTACGCCTCGCCACGATAACGTCGCACGCCATTGGCGTGCGGCACGTTATGTTGGAGTTTTCTTTTCGTCACACAGACGTGCGCCGCGCGGATCCCGAGTCGGGGATAAGCAGGCAGCAAGCTGTAAGACCCGAATGCCGCGTCGCGGGGGGGAATCGGCCGAGAGGCGGAAGTCCGCGGCCTGCGTCGCGCGCTTGCTTGCCAGATGGACATCAAGGATCTGGTCCGCCGGCCGGCAAAACGTGGACCGAACTTGCTCGTTGTCTGACGCAAATGTGACGCTATGATGGAAGCGCGGGGGTAAGAGTATCCCCCCGGATTTACGACCCGAGCATGGGAATCCCGCGGGTTAGTCAGTCGAGCGACTTTGCGACCGCACGGGCCGGATCATGCAACCTCACTTGGAGGCGCACGACATCATGCCGACTTCCCCGACCGTTGCACCCCCAAGTCGCATGCCCCTCCTGAAAGGGCTGCTGCCGGTCAATCGCGCGCAACTGCCGCACGACATCATCGCCGGCATCACACTGGCCGCCCTCGGGATCCCTGAAGTGATGGGGTACACCAAGATCTCGGGCACGCCGACCGTCACGGGCCTCTACACGATCTTGCTGCCGCTGGTGGTCTTTGCCCTTCTGGGGGCGTCGCGCCATCTGGTTGTTGCCGCCGATTCCGCAACCGCAGCCATCCTCGCCAGTTCCCTGGTTGCGGTGGCGACGCTTGGCAGTCCGGAATATGTCGGGCTGACGAGCGCCGTTGCACTCGCTGTTGCCGTCATGCTGGTTCTGGCGCGCATCCTTCGCCTGGGGTTCCTGGCCGACTTCCTGTCGCGCAGCGCACTGATCGGCTTCCTGACCGGTGTCGGCGTACAGGTCGCTGTTGGCGAGCTTGCCGGGCTGATCGGGCTGCCCAAACAGGGACATGGGCCGCTCATGCAGTTCGCCTCGGTTTTTCAGCGCATTGGCGAGGCCAGTTATGTCACGGCTGCCCTGTCGTTCCTTGTGCTGGCAGTGATCCTGGGATGCAAACGTTTGGCGCCACGTGTACCCGGTCCGCTGATTGCCGTGGTCGGCGCGATCGCCTGCAGTGCGGCATTCAATTTCGGGAAGCACGGCATCGAGCTGGTCGGCAAGGTGCCCAGYGGATTGCCATCGCTGTCGCTACCGCCGCTGCATCTCGCGCACCTGGAACAGGTACTGATAACCGCCGCCTCCTGCTTCATTGTCATCATCGCGCAGAGCGCCGCGACCGCACGGGCTTACGCCAACCGGTACAACGAGCGCGGCGACGACAACCAGGACATCGTTGGCCTTGCCGGCGCAAATGCAGTGGCCGCGCTGACCGGCACCTTCGTGGTCAACGGGAGCCCGACCAAGACGGAGATGATCGACGATGCAGGCGGTCGAACCCAGTTCGCCCACCTGACGACCGCCGTCATCGTGCTGCTGGTGCTGCTGTTCATGACCGGGCCGCTAAGCTTCCTGCCGGCTGCCGTCCTTTCGGCAATCGTGTTCATGATCGGCGTCAAGCTGATCGACGTGAAAGGCATGACCGAGCTTTACAACTTGCAGAAGGATGAGTTCGTGGTTGCCCTAATCACGACGGGCGTAGTGGTTTTTGTCGACGTCATGCACGGCATCCTTGCCGCCGTGCTGTTGTCCCTAATCGACCATACGCGTTATAGCTACCGCCTGCGCACCCGAGTGCTGACACCGCACCCGAACGGTCAGTGGACGGCAAATGAAGTGGCGCCAGACCTGTTCGCCTCACCGGGCATCGTCGCCTATCGCTTCGAGGCCGATCTGTTCTACGCGAACGCGGGCCGCTTCATGGAGGAGGTGCTGAGGCTGATCGATCAAACGGGCTCGAAGGTGAACTGGGTCATCATCGATGCCTCGGAAATCTTCAACGTCGACTATAGCGCCGGCAAGACGTTGCAGCAGCTTCGCCAGGAGCTGGAACGGCGCGGCATAGGTGTCGCCGCAGTCGCCATTCCCGAAGGCGTACTTGACGAACTCCAGCGCTATCGCACCCTTGGCGGCATCGCCGGGCGGCAGGAGGTCTTCGTGACCGTGGACGACGCCATCAAAGCCCTGCGTGATCGGCCTCCGCCTGCATCAGGGCCAGCGTCTGCCGGCACGCCGGGTTGACATACACGATCACGCGCCGTTCGAGTTCAAGTGAGCATGCCATGCCAAAGACTGCCGAGTTGCAACGAGATGGATCGTCGGCAGTGCACGCGGAGCCGCATGCCGCCCAAGTGCACAAGGATCTCTCTGAGCTGTTTGGTGGCCGCGGCACACGGGCATCGCGCATCGACGCGGGAAGGGCCGCACGTCGGCTTGCGCCGCGGGCCCAGCTTGCAACATGTACGCTGGCGGACCGCGATCCGATTGCGCTGCTCGAGGCTTCCAATGCAGGCAGGCTGCGAAACCTCATACCGATCCGCTATGGCCGCATGGTGGCCAGTCCATTCGCCTTCTATCGCGGGGCCGCGCCGCTGATGGCCTTCGACCTGGCCAGGTTGCCCAATTCGGGAATCATCGTGCAGCTAGGCGGTGACGCCCACCTGGCAAACTTCGGCTTGTTCGCCAGTCCCGAGCGCAGGATACTGTTCGGGCCGAATGATTTCGATGAAACGTTGCCCGGACCATTCGACTGGGATGTGCGCAGGCTGGCCGCATCCTTCGTCATCGCCGGACGCGAACGCGGCCTTGGCACGCGAGAGCAGCGCGCCATTGTGCGCCGGCTGTGTGCGACGTTCCGCGAGTGCATGACCACGTTCAGCGCGATGGACACGCTCGACGTCTGGTACTACCAGTTTGGTGCCGAGAACATGCTGGCCATTGCGGACACAGTCCAGGAGCGGAAAAAAGAGGAGGCAGTGATCAGCAAGGCCAGGCAGCAATCGTCGCGGCTCGTGCTGAGCCACACCGCGGCAGTTGTCAACGGCAAGCTGCGCATCAAGGAGGAGCCACCTCTGGTCTATCACTTTCCCGTAAAGAGCCAGAAGGAAGCGAAGCAGTTCGACGATACTGTCAGGCGCTTCTTTGCCGAGTATCGCCTGACTGTGACGGGTTCGGTACGCGCACTGTTTGATCGCTACGAGTTGGTCGACACGGCGGTGCGCGTCGTCGGCGTGGGCTCGGTTGGCACGCGTTGCTATGAGGCGCTTTTCATGGCGGATGGCCGGAGTCCACTCTTCCTGCAGGTCAAGGAGGCACGTGCATCGGTGCTGGAGAGATACCTGCCAGCGAGCAAGTTCCCCAACCACGGTGAGCGAGTCGTGAACGGGCAGCGCCTGCTGCAGTCGTCCAGCGACATCTTCCTCGGGTGGTCCAGGGTGCGCACAACGGGCAACGACTTCTACGTGCGTCAGTTGCGCGACATGAAGGGCGCTTTCGACTTTAATACCTTCAACGCGAAGGATCTCAGCGAGTATGCAGTGTCTTGCGGGCACGCGCTGGCCCATTCGATGGCTAAGGCCGGCGATCCCGCCACGATCCTTGGGTATGTGGGTAAGTCGGATGCTTTCGACGAAGCCATCCAGCAGTTTGCCATTGCCTACACCGAGCGCAATGAAATGGACTGGTCGGCCCTGAAGGCGGCGGTGAAGTCAGGGAGGGTGCAGGCGCTGCGCGAATGAATACTGGCAGTACCGCGTTCCCTTGTCTTATAGCCGGCTGCCGACCGTTTCGCCCCGCGCCCGACGCCAATCGTTCCTGCCGCCTACTTGGTCGACGCGGGCGGGGCGTCCTACCGAGCCGACCGATTACGCGCCGTTCATTCTTTCGCGAGTGCCGATGTCGCACGCGGCGCCTCGATAGTTTTACCGCTCGGCGCCGCTGCTCGTCTGCGCATCCTATGGTTGGTGGGACTAGTATTGGTATTCGACTTTGACTGGCGGCAATCTTTGCCCTTTATAGTGAGAGTCAATGAGGCTTGTAGCTGAACTTCTGGCCGCCAATGCTCGCCTCGTACATCAAGCCGCCCTTGGTCACTGTAAATGTCGCCATGCCCTTGTGATAGCCACCCGCAGTCTTGGCGTCTTTCTTGCCGGCGCTCGCACGCGCAGAAGTGCCCGTCGTGCTTGTCTGCGCGCCCGCTGCCGCTGTGATCGCAACCGCGGAGGCATCTGCGCCAAACTCAAAGTTACCGCCGGTAAATTCCTTGAGCGCCCGCTCATCTTCGAACACGATCATCTCGCTATAGGCTTCGCCGCCAAGCTGAAAGCCCACGGTCACCTGGGTCATCGAAGTGTCGCCGATATACTTTCCCTTTTCGTACACACGGCCCTTGCCATGGGCCCCTCCTATGCCGACAGCTCCCTTGCCAATCGTGGGAAATACGGCGTAGCCGTAAGCAGATTTTAGGAGCTCGCCACTTTCTCCCGCATTCCTGAACAGCTTGATCGTGTCCGTATACTCGTCCGCCCAGGCAGAGGAAATCGGTAACAGCAACGACAAGACTGTGAGAATCGATATCAGACGTTTAAGCATGATTTGTTCTCCATCATGGTTGAAATTTATCGTGTACAGCACCATCCACGTGGCTACGTCTTTTCAATTTTTCTGCCGCGACCAAGGCAGTTAGCGTCGACTCGTGAGCTTGTTGTAGTTAGATATCAGGATAGGCGAGATAGGGCTCAGGGAAAATCCTCCGATCGAGTAGTAGTGCAGTTCGCCCGGAAGCGGGTACCGCGCGCGCGCCACGCCTCGCTGGTCGCCAGCCTCAGGCTTCGCCGGCCCCACCATCTTCTTTGCAGCAGGACGGCCTGGTACTGCTCGGCGAAGTTGGCAAGGGTGAGCTGCCAATCACGCCGGCGGCTCTTAGCATCGCCGCAACCCAGCTTCGGAATTCCGGACAAGCAACCTTCGTTTCAATGATGTCGGAAGCTTGCTTAAAATGCTGATCCGGTCACGCGCGTCGTGCGCTCAGGTGCGGAGATGGCCGTGACCGTGCCGCGAACGGTCGCGAGCTATTGGTGGAATTCGACAGCACCCGGA